>NZ_JAYGIF010000013.1:0-64355 GCF_034931345.1 Pseudanabaena sp. CCNP1317
TACGAGTTATCTCGTTAGGAACTAGCGAGTCTGCCTGTGGAGGAGATGTAAGTCGATCTGGTAAAACTTCGGTTTTGTTGGACGCTATCCCCGTTGAATCAGGAAGCCAGCTCTGTACCGCCTAAGCCGTCAGCGTCTGGTAGTTCACCAAACGCTAAGAAACTGTACATATCTTATTGTCAGCCACTAAAAGTAATTCTCATTATTTTAAAAGCCAAACCAGTAAAAGCCTCGCTTCGCGAGGCTTTTACTGGTTTGGCTCCTAGAGGAGGTTTGCGGCGCAAACCTCCTCTAGGAGCTAGTTTGAAATTAACCTAAACTGACGTGAGTTCGATATCACCATTTGCAGCGTGCAAAGCACGCCGCAAATGGCGAAAAATGGTAAGAATCGCTAAGCGATTCTTACCATTTTTCGCTTTCGTCGAACTGACGTTAAACTGAGGTGATTTTAGTACTTCTAATACCAAAAGCACAAAATGGCTACGCCATTTTGTGCTTTGCAAACCCTTACTGGGTTTGCTTTTTTTTGTGAAAATGCGGCGAAACTTCCATGAATTGGTATAACTCCCAGTGATGGAAATACTAAACCCGATTAGTTGAAAGTCTGCCGTTGGAGGACTTTCAACTAATCGGGTTTTATAATGAGAATTGCTGGATGCATCTTGTTGAGGTTGACATTGTTACTAATGTGAGTATGCTTATAAGAATGATAATCATTATCATAATTTAATTTTATGGGCTTCCCATAAACCAAGGAACCAAATTTTTGATGATGCGGCTTCGCCGCATCATCAAAAATTTGGTTCCCTATTAAATTGCAGAACCCTAACACCATTAAAGTCAGGTTGGACAAGACTATGAAATCTCCTCAGCTCGATATTCCTAAACGGGGAATGCCTGTAACGATTGTTACGGGGTTTCTCGGTAGTGGAAAAACGACACTCCTTAATCAAATTCTCAAAAATCGTCAGGATTTGAAAGTAGCCGTTTTAGTGAACGAATTTGGCGACATCAACATTGATGGGCAGTTACTTGTTGATATTGAAGATGGCATGGTGGAGCTAAGTAATGGTTGTATTTGCTGCACGATCAATGACAGCTTAGTTGATGCTGTGTATAACGTTTTGGAGAGAGAAGAGCGCATTGACTATATGGTGATTGAGACTACTGGTGTTGCCGACCCTCTACCGATCGCCTTGACTTTTTTGGGAACTGAACTAAAGCACCTCACTCGCCTTGATTCTATCCTCACTGTGATTGATGCGGAGACATTTACTGCTGAGCATTTTGGTAGTGAGGCGGCGCTTAGTCAGGTGCAGTATGGCGATATAGTCTTACTGAACAAGACAGATTTAGTGCCAGAAGCACAGGTTAATGAATTAGAAGAATATCTTCGCAAGACTAAATCTAAAGCGAGAATTCTGCGATCGCAGCATGGTGAAGTTCCATTGCCTTTGATTTTAGATGTGGATCTTGCGCCAACTAGTGTTTATCAACAGGTAGAAAACGAGGATGAAGTATATGAGCATGAACATCATCATCACAAGCATGAGCATCACGATCATGAACATCATCATCACCATTCCGACCATTTAGATAATGATGGGTTTATTTCTGTTTCTTTCCAAAGCGATCGCCGTTTTGATTTAGACAAGTTCACCTATTTTCTTGATAAGGTAATGCCCGTTGATGTATTTAGAGCAAAAGGGGTTCTCTGTTTTGATTCTGAAGATCTTCGTTTTGTTTTTCAATTGAGCGGAAAGCGCTACGAACTGAACTATGACCATCGCAAGAAGCCTATTGACAACCAATTAGTTCTTATTGGCAGAAATCTTGATGCACAGTTGCTTCAACAACAGTTGCGGGAATGCTTGGTATAATTTGCTTTAATCATCTAATATCTAAAAAATGTCTGACAATTGGATTGAAAATCTCAAGTATGATGAGCGAGGATTGATCCCTGCGATCGCGCAGGATCATCAAGATGGCACAATTTTAATGATGGCGTGGATGAATCGTCATGCTTTGGAGTTAACAGTTTCTACTGGCGAAGTGCATTATTGGAGCCGATCGCGTCAAGAATTGTGGCATAAGGGAGCCACATCTGGGCATATCCAAAAGCTCAAAAAGATCTATTACGATTGCGATCGTGATGTGGTTTTGGTGAAAATTGAGCAGGTTGGTGATATTGCCTGTCACACTGGCGTGAGAAGTTGTTTCTTTACAGAAGTTCCAATTTAAAAGCTCACGTTACATACAGCACTTTACTCTCAAATCCAAACCAAGAGACTTTTTGAAAGTGCGGCAAAGCAACACTTTCAAAAAGTCTCTTACGGTTTAATTGATCAACGTGAGTTCGTTATAGCCATTTGCGGCTGCTTCGCACGCCGCAAATGGCGAAAAATGGTAAGAATCGCTTAGCGATTCTTACCATTTTTCGCTTTCGTCGAACTGACATCATGTTAAACAAGAGGCTTAAGCCCCTTTCCTGTTCAAGTTATTTTTACAAGTTGCCTTAATGGAAGAGTGCAGAAATGTCTAGCCCTTCTATAGGTTGGAGGAATTCTAATAGCCTTTTGGCGATCTTGGTAACACCACCTTGGACATTAGATTCAATATTTAAGGGCATGACGGGATCGTGTAATGAGAGTCTAAGCAAAAACCAACCATTCTCATTGTCAGAAGTGCAGGAAACACGGATACCTTCGTAGTTATTGGGGACAATTTGCCAGTCAGTTTGGGCGTTAGTGAATACTTGTAAATCTTTAATTACGCGATCGCCCAAAGCTTTAAAATCCTCCACAAGCATTTTGATGCGAAACTCTTCACTTTCGGCTGGTTCTTGTAAGTTGGCAATTAAATCGGTGAGAGATTTTCCTGCTAGTTTCGACTTGGCTAATTCAATTAAAAGCTTACTCACCAAGTAAGCACCATCGTCAAGGAAATAGTTCTCTTTCATCGCGCCATGTCCAGAAGTCTCGATCGCTAGCCAAGACTCTTGCCCTGATTGATTGAGGCGCATGGATTCATTAATCACATTTTTGTAACCACGTTTGAATCGATGATGTACGCCTTGCAAATCCTGCTCGATAAATTTGGTCAGTCCATCGGAAGTTATGGAATCAGTAACGATCGTTGAGTTGGAATGCTCTTTAAGGACGATCGCAGAAATTAGGGCAATCAAGCGATTACGATTAAGCTCTTTGCCGAATTGATCAACCGCTGCACTGCGATCGACATCGGTATCAAAAATAATCCCAAAGTCTGCTTGATGCTTGATTACGGCTTCGCAGATAGAAGCCATGGCAACTTTGTCTTCTGGATTAGGAACATGATTGGGAAATGTGCCATCGGGATCGAGAAACTGACTCCCCGTAATATCTGCGCCTAAAGGTTGCAACACTTTACTGGCATAGAATCCCCCCGCTCCATTACCTGCATCCACGATTATTTTTAAGCCCTGAAGTGGCTGTTCGTAATTGTCAGGATGATTGACAGATTCACGAATTTTCGTGACAAATTGTTGAGCATACACCGAAATAAAATCATGTTCAGTGATGCTACCTAAAGCCTCAGAAACTGCAAATTCATTCTTTTCGGCAAGATGGAGAATATCTGTAATATCTTTTTTTTCGAGTCCTCCTTGGGCGGTAAAGAACTTTAAGCCATTGCGATTGAAGGGTAAATGACTTGCCGTGAGCATAATCGCGCCATCGCAGCAAAAGCCATCGGTAATCGTACTCATAAACATCGCTGGTGTAGAGGCGATCGCAAAGTCATACACTTGACTGCCGAGGGAATTAATTCCTTCCATGACTGCTTGCATTAACTCTGCGCCCGATAGCCGACTATCGCGCCCTACGGAAATCAGTAAGTCTGAGGTAGGTTTGTTTAGTTTCTGAGATAACCAAGTGGCAAAGGCTTGACCTAAAACTTTGGCAATTTCAGGCGTTAGGTTTACATCTTCATTGGGCACACCTGCGATCGCTACGCCACGAATATCGGAACCATTTTGAAGCTTTTTCCAATTGAAATCTTGCATGATTTTTCCCTACGGTAATAATCTAGATAAACTACAAATAAATTTTTAAAAGCTTTGCTTCGCAAAGCTTTTAAAAATTTATTTGTAACCTGCTGCTTGCAGCGTAAAAAGATGGGCATAGCGTCCATCTGCTGCTAATAGCTGCTCGTGACTGCCTTGCTCGATAATTTTACCATCTGCCATCACGATGATTTTGTCCGCCATACGCACTGTCGAGAACCGATGGGAAATCAATACCACCATCTGATCTTTAGTGAGAGAACGGAAATGATTAAAAATATTCATTTCAGCTTCCGCATCCATCGCCGCCGTTGGTTCATCGAGGACGAGAATATCTGCTTGCGATCGCATAAATGCTCTAGACAAGGCAATCTTTTGCCACTGCCCGCCCGATAGCTCTTGACCACCCTTAAACCATTTACCTAACTGTGTACCAAATCCCTGTGGCATATTGTTAATAAAGGGTTTTGCCATGCCTTTCTCGGTGGCGACTTCCCATTCTTGATACTCATTTAAGCGTTCGACATCACCAACACCGACATTCTCTCCGACGGTAAATTGATACTGCACAAAGTTCTGAAAGATTACACCAATTCTCTTTCGCAAAACATCGATATCCCAATCATTTAAGTCCACGCCATCTAGTAAAATCTGACCGCTCGTAGGCACATATAACCGTGTCAGGAGTTTAATTAATGTAGTTTTGCCAGAGCCATTTTCACCAACGATCGCTAGTTTTTCGCCATGTTGGAGATGCAGTGAAATATCCTTTAAAACTGGTTCTTGACTTTCGGGATAGCAGAAAGATACATTCTCAAATCTAATGCCATCTTTCTCAATTCCTCTGGTAATCCTCCCATCAGATTGAGGAATCGGCTGTTCGAGAAATTCGTAGAGATTGGCTAAATAGAGATTGTCTTCATACATGCCACCGATGGAGGTTAGCGCTGATGCAAAAGTAGACTGACCTTGACGGAATACGACTAAATACATCGTCATTTCCCCTAGGCTGATCTTGCCAGCGATCGCCTCCATCACAATCCAAGCATAGGCGGCATAAAATGCACCCGTACTCAGCAATCCCAACAGATAGCCCCAAAATCCCTTTTGAATTGTCAGATTGCGATCTTCGTCAAATAGGCGATCAAAAACATCGCGATAACGCTGTAGTAGCATTCCACCTAATTGATAAAGCTGAACTTCCTTGGCATAGTCTTCTC
Source organism: Pseudanabaena sp. CCNP1317 (assembly GCF_034931345.1). Taxonomy (NCBI): domain Bacteria; kingdom Bacillati; phylum Cyanobacteriota; class Cyanophyceae; order Pseudanabaenales; family Pseudanabaenaceae; genus Pseudanabaena; species Pseudanabaena sp. CCNP1317. The sequence continues at coordinate 5,263 of NZ_JAYGIF010000013.1, forward strand.
GCGCCAGTAAAGTTTCTAGATAATGCTGCTGACGGGTTTCAGGTGATCGCCATTTGAATAGACGGAATGAATGCTCCGAAAACTTGGTTTCCGCAATAAAAGAGGGAATCGCCGCTAAAACTAAAACGATCACCGCCCAAACCGAAAAGTTGAGTAACAAGCCGCTAAAGGTCAATAGAGTCAGCGCTGATTGACCTAAACCAAAAATGCGACTGATCAGTGATAGCGGACGACTGGAAGCTTGCGATCGCGCCTGAGACATCTTGTCATAAAATTCTGAATCTTCAAAATGGGCAAGATCGAGGGTGAGCGCTTTCTCTAAAATCAAGACGTTCACTCTTTGCCCAAGTAGCACGCGCAGCAATGATTGAGATACAGTCAATCCCTTTTGCGCTGCCGCCAAAATCACAATTAAGATTGCTTCAAATCCCACGTAACTCAGTGCCAAGTTGCGATCGCTTAATAATCCACTCCGCGAAGCCAACACAACGCTATCGACAATCAACTTGCCCACATAGGCGATCGCTGCTGGTAATAGCCCACTCATGATCGTGAAAATAGCGATCGCCACAGTTAAAATTCGGCTAGTCGTCCAAACAAGTCCTAGGGCTTTAATTCCGTAACGAAATATCGATAAAGACTTGCGTAAAGTTTTTTGGAACGATTTTCGTTTTTTTAATTCACTTTTGTTCTTTTTTGCCATATTGCTTATTGTACAGATACCCGACTTTTTCTTTACAGCGCTTTGCGCTCAAACCCAAACTAAGAAAAATTTTGAAAGCGTTGCAAAGCAACGCTTTCAAAATTTTTCTTGAGGTTTGTTTGATCGGTAATTGCTGTTACGTGGAACCCTCACCCCCCAGCCCCCTCTCCCATCAAGGGAGAAGGGGAGTAAGACTAATTTCTGGTTCCCCTCTCCCCTTTTGGCTAGGGGTGAGGGTCTTGGCAGCTTCCACGTAACATCAGCGGTAATTGCTGTAAATATCAAAGATCGCCTGTATCTGTCGCCCAAAAAGACGGGGATCTCAAATCCCTATTGATCGCCTCATTGAGCGCCAGTAAGCGCCGATGGGAAACTGGGTGTAGTCGCGAGTAATTGATAGCAGCACAAATAAGTGACCGCAAAATGTGGCGATCGCCCAAAACTTGGGGAACCATGCTAAGGGAACATCAGGGTCGGGTGCAAAAAAATAAGCCGCAAGGGAGGCGATCGCGGTGGGGATGATTACTAACAAAATGCCTAAAATGCTCAACCAACGACTGTTATAAACTTGTACTGCGTTTGCATTTTCCCAGCGCTTACCTGTCCAAGCCCATCGCAATGTGGAGATGGTATCCGCCATTCGCAAAAACTGCTGACGCTGATCCTCACTTTGCTCAAGCAGGAAAATATGACTACAAAAGTCGCAAGCCAGAGAGTCCATCATCGGCATGGGGGCAATCTGCCCACGCATACAGACAGGGCAAAGTGCAGCAGGTGATCGCGAACTAAAATAAGTCATGGCTTCAGCAAATAATGATAGGGGTGACACAAAGTGTCACCCCTATCATTATTCAACAGCAAAGGTAATCGCAACCACAGCCCGAATATCTTTGTCGATGGAGGCGGTGTTATAGGAGCCACTGTTGCTCACTTCGGTAGAATACCGCGCCGTAATTTGAAAGACATCGGTTTCCGCCTTGCGAATTGTGCCAAGGCGACTACCTGAGACATTGACGATCGCATCACCTCTAGCCTTCGCATCTTTGGTCGCTTCCGAAATCATTTCCACCCGCAACTGGCTAAGCTGTGTGTAGAGATATTCCGCAGGGTCTGAGGTGAAGGGAATACCCTCGTTAATCAAATCAGTACTTGATTGGGCGATCGCACTAATACCATCAACATCCTTAGAACGAATCTCAAAGCGCTGTACTAGTCGATAGGCAATGTTTTTGCCTGTTTGCATTCCGTTAATATTGGTTTCAGGAATAGGCTGGGTTTCGATCGCACTCACGGTGATCGCGTCATCAGGAATATTTTTGCTCTTGAGGTAGGTACGCACGCGCTCGTTATAGCGTTTGAGTTCTTGGAAGGCAAGGGGCAATGTCGTCTGTTGACTAGAAACGGAGCTACGCCAGATCACAAAGTCAGCGCGGATCGGACGGGTTGATGAACCAATTACGGTCAAAACGTCGTTAGATCTAAGCGATCGCAGGGCATTACCAGCGAGATAGGCGCTACCGACAAGGGCGATCGATAGGGCAAGCATTCCGCTAAATAGCTGGGGAAATGGCGCGGCTGGTTTGGGGAGGTTGGATTCTGGTTGCATGGCTTTGTGGGGAATGGAGGCTAGATTAGTTGACGTAAAGTAGTCTTGTGTAGTTACTGGTTGCAATAAAACGCAATATCAGTTTTTACGTGGGCATTTGAGAAATGGATTTGTCCCCTTAACGTCAGTTCGACGACAGCGAAAAATGGTAAGAATCGCTAAGCGATTCTTACCATTTTTCGCCATTTGCGGCGTGCGAAGCACGCCGCAAATGGCGATATCGAACTGACGTTAACCAAGCGAGTGAAGTGTAGCTAAAAGTTTGACAATTAAGCAACAAACCCAGTAAGAGTTTTAAAAACATAAATTTTACAAATATAAATAAAAACATAAAATGGCTACATCATTGTGTGTTTCGGTATTAGTGAGGTGGGCTATACCCACCTCACTAACTATTGGGAACTATTGGGTTTGAGACAGAAGCATTGTAAAATTTGGGTATGAGTGTATTGAGTCAAAATAAAACTATAGAACCAGCCCTTGCTGCGGTGAAGCAACGCCTAGAGTCAGGTGGAGCATTGCTTCCAGATTCTCCTGAAAACTTGCTAGAGGTTGTTGGTATCCTCAAAAGCTACGGTGTGGTGCTGGGTGAATATTATAGGAATCTAACCTATATTTCTGAGCATCAGTTTCTGGCTTTTTTCCCGTTTTTTAAGTTTTTTAATGGTGATTTCTCACTAAACAAACTTGGTCGTCATTGGTGGCACGATCGCATCAATTTTGAATTTGCCGAATATTGTATGAAAGCGATGTTTTGGCATGGTGGCGGTGGTCTAGATGCTTATTTGGACTCCACAGAATTTAAACAACGCGCCCAACTAGCGATCGCCGCCAAAGCTAGACGAAACCCATTAATGGCGGTGATGCATCGACTATTCCCCGATTTCTTACTAGAGCAGGTGCGTCTGATGACCTACTACAGCGCTCTAGGATATTTCTGGTCGTTTATGTCGCCGATGTTTTTAGAATTAAGCGATCGCTATGATCGTGGTGAAATTAAAAGCATTCCTGATGTGGTTAAGCATGTTCAGGATGGACTAGTTGCTGCTGCTGGCGTGCCTTATATCTATAAAGTCACGATCAATGCTGAAGATTACGACATTGTTCCTGCGTCGGCAAATCTTACGTTCTTAATGGATACAGCTGTCCCCTATGTGGAAGCCGTATTTTTCCGCTCGTTCCCATTTCGTGGCACAGTTTCCTACAATGCACAGGCGTATCAAATTTCCCCAGAAATTTCGCAATTCAATTATGGTGTTCTCTATGCCGATCCTTTGCCAGTAGGCGGTGCAGGAATTCCACCCACCTTACTTATGCAAGATATGCGGCATTTTCTACCCGACTATTTGCATGAGATTTACCAAAAAAGCGATCGCGGTGAAGAGGATTTGTTGGTGCAGATTTGTCTCTCTTTCCAAAAGTCAATGTTTTGTGTAACAACGGCTGCTCTGCGGGGCTTAGCACCTCATCCTTTTGAGACTGAAGATTCTCAAGAAAGGCAAGCCAATGACAAATTTCTGGCTCCTTGGTTAGCGCGTCTATCGCGATCGCAATTATATACATTGCAATAACTCCAATTGGTGATGAGCGGCAAAGCACTGCATCTTTGAAATTGATGTTACGTTGATAGAATTCCTACGATCATCTAAGTCTAGGGCTGGCACGGGTGCACTGCCCCTACAAAAATCTAAATTAACGTCAGTTCGATATAGCCATTTGCGGCGTGCTTCGCACGCCGCAAATGGCGAAAAATGGTAAGAATCGCTTAGCGATTCTTACCATTTTTCGCTTTCGTCGAACTGACGTTAAATTATTGGAGTAGGGGCAATCCCCCCGTGGTTGCCCTGTCGTGCTAGCAACAAGAGATTCATCATCTGAGATCCACGTAACATCAGTTAAAAGATAAAATCGGCGCGTCGCGCCGATTTTGTCTTTTAGGGTTCTATAGGTAACAAAGCAGGTGATCGACCGATCTCTTGACCTTCGATAATTGTATGTACCTGCCAACTCGGATCAGGTTCAGGAAAATCAGAACGAAAATGTGCGCCGCGACTTTCGGTACGAAATAGCGCCGATCGCATTAATAAATAAGCATAGTCAGCCAAATTTCGAGTTTCAATCCATAAACGGGAAGGTTCAGCAAAGTGGTTTAACTCAGCTTGCCATGTGCAGATTTCCGTTAAGGCGATCTCTAAATCCGATTGAACTCGACTGATGCCCGCCGCTTGCCAACTTAGATTTTGAATTGCCAATTTAATATTTTGAATAGTTGCTGAATTGCCATGATCTGCTAATTTGGGAGCGATCGCTTTCGGATTCTTAAAAATCTGAGTTGGTTGAGAACAAACCTGTTCAGCTAAGCGTTCCCCAAAAACAAAGCATTCTAATAGAGAATTACTTGCCAACCGATTAGCACCATGTACGCCTGTACTAGCGGTTTCTCCAACTGCATATAGCCCCTCAATGGAAGTAGCTCCATAAGAATCCACAACTATACCTCCCATGCAATAGTGAGCGGCGGGAGTGACAGGAATCGGAGTGGAGAAAATATCAATTTGCCACTGTTGACAGATTTTAATGATATTTGGAAATCGATGGGCAATTCTCTCTCTAGAAATTGACTGTAAATCCAGAAATACTGTGGGTTCTTTGGTCTTCTGGAGATGGTTAAATATGGCGCGACTGACCACATCACGAGGCGCAAGTTCACCTTGAGGATGATAATTAAAGGCAAAGCGATCGCCTTGATGATCAATCAAATGCGCTCCTTCCCCTCGTACCGCCTCACTGATTAAAAATCTTGGAGCATTGGGTAAAGCAAGGGCTGTGGGATGGAACTGCACAAATTCCATATCCCGAATTACGGCTCCTGCTCGCCAAGCGATCGCCACTCCATCACCTGTACTTGAGGGCGGATTGGTATTTTGTGAAAACACCTGAGCGCCGCCACCTGTCGCCAAAACCACTACTGGCGAAATTAAGCAACCTATTTCTTGATTTTCTTCTAGATAAAAAACACCACCGCAGCGCCCCTGTTCCATATACAGATCTAAAACTAGGGTTTGGCTTAAAACCTGAATGCTAGGATTTTGTAATACGGCCGCCGCAAGTTTGGATACTAGCGCTCGACCTGTAGTATCTGCTGAGTGCAATACCCTGCGTTTGGAGTGTGCTGCTTCTAAGGTTAGGGCAAGGCTACCGTCTTCTGTGCGATCGAAATCCACACCCAAGGCGATCAGGTTCTGAATTTGGCGAGGAGCAGCATTAACTAATACATCCACAGCCTCGACTTCACACAAGCCCACACCAGCTATTAAGGTATCTTTGCCATGAAATTGGGGAGCATCATCTTTATCCACGACTGCCGCAATTCCACCCTGCGCCCAATCACTAGCTGATGTTGACAAGTTATCTTTAGTCACTAAACCAATTCGCCAGTTTGGTGCTAAGTCGGCAAGCCGCAAGGCAGTATAAAGTCCAGCAGCACCGCTGCCGATGATCAAAGCATCAAACCTTGTTTGGTTCATTAAGTAAAGCCAACTTATCAATTAGTGAATATTATCCCATTAGATCATTAAGTAGCTCACCATAATTAAAACCTAAAACCACAAGCTGTCCCGCCCGCGTAGCGGGCGGGACAGCTTGCTAGGTTTTTAGTTTAACGTCAGTTCGACGAAAGCGAAAAATGGTAAGAATCGCTAAGCGATTCTTACCATTTTTCGCCATTTGCGGCGTGCGAAGCACGCCGCAAATGGCTATATCGAACTCACGTTACATTAATACCAATTGACAACAGTGTGGACAAACTGTTGTCAATTGAAAAACCAAACCCAGCTTTCTAAATTCTTCAATTTGGTATCAGTTGTTTTTCTTCTAGGGTAGTAGATTGTAAATCAGGTAGAGGAATAGCTGAGGAATTGTCAGCGATCGCAGGAACAACATCTTTTATAGGTAGCCTTATTTCTGTGACTGGATATAGCCACCATGAAAATAACCTCGTCATTTGCGGCATGAGGAGATAAGTCATAGTTGGTACAGCGATCGCTGTCACAAAGGCTACGCGCAAGACTAGAGGCAATATCCCCAAAAATTGTTGAAAAATTATCGAAATACCCGTAATTAAAGGAAACACAGCCAACCAGCTTACTAAAGCCATTTTGTACCTAGGCGGCGGCGTAATCGTGGGTTTTCCTGGTAATGTAAACCAACTTTCTAAGCCAGTTAGCACCTGAATCTGGGGCGGACTAATCGTAAGCGGTTCGGCGATCGCAAACCAGTACTGACGCTCGGCTGAAGCTTCCCATTGCCGTAAATTGCTCAGGCGATCAAACTTAAATATGATGCGATATTCTGGATCATCGGCATTGACAGGACGAAAAACATTACTGCCTAGGTAACCAGAAAATTGTCCACAGGCATTGGTAACTCCAGTCAAAAAGGCTTCAAATTCTGCCTGACATTCTGGTTTAACTCGTCGAGCGATCGTTACAGTAACGGAAGGGTCATTAAGTTTTTGCTGAGTTTCCGACATGATCAAACTTCTCCTTTCGATGATATCCTAAGAACCCATTTAAGAATTACTTTCTGCGGTTAAAAGCTCTAAGAGATCCCCCTCAATCCCCCTTAAAAAGGGGGAAGAATTTAATTCTCCTCCCTTTTTTAAGGGGGGCTGGGGGGGATCTAAACAATTCTTAAATGGTTTCTAAAGCTCTTTGCGCTCAAACCCAAACCAAGAATTTTTGTAAAAGTATTGCAAAGCAATACTTTTACAAAAATTCTTGTGGTTCGTTTGATCGGTAATTGTCGCGTAGCAATGCACTTCATTACTTAGGACTTCAGTTTTAATTGTTCAATATTCCATAATGCACCCGTCACACCAGTACTGCCAGCCAGTGATGAGGGTTGAGCATTCTCCACGCGATCGCGCACAGCAACTAAATACAGAGGTATCGTTAAATGGATTAACGGTAATTGCTCCTGTACCAATTGCTGATATTCGGCATAGATGGCTTTACGCTTAGTTTCATCCAATTCCTGTGCGCCTTGAATCATCAGCGAATGGATTTTCTTTTCCCAATCAGCTATCTCTCGTCCGGGGAAAGGAGGTTCATCACCAACTGGTCCTTTATTAAAAAGATGGGAATCACCATCGGTTGCCCAGAGATTAATCGCACTATTGGGTTCAGCACCTCCAGTAAAACCAAGAATCGTCGCATCCCACTGCTTCGAGTTGTCGAGCTTATCGGAGATAATCCGAAAATCAACGGGATTAAAGTCAATCTTCATGCCAATTTTTTCTAAGTCGCTTTTAATTTGTGCTCCCATCGCAACTCTACCACCCGCAGGAGCTAACAAAGTAAAGCGCACGAGATTCCCTTCAGCATCGAGGAGTTGTTGTTCAGAATTGTATTTATATCCTGCTTGTAAGAGAATCTCTTTGGACTTTTCAGGTTGATAATCATAAACCTTAAGTCCTTTCTCAGGAGGGAAAAAATAGGGGCTAGGGATCGAAACTGGCGAATTTTGGGTTTGGGCTAAACCTCGCGACAGGTTGGTAATCATCGCTTCGCGGTTGAGCGCATAGGCGACAGCACGGCGAAAGTTAACATCATTAAACCATTTGGATTTTTTCAGATCAACAAATGGTTCATTAGTTTTCGGGTTTCTGCCCTTATTGAGGTTGAACATAATAAATGCTTGTCCTGTGGCGGGACCCGCATTATAAATTTTGTAGCGATCGCGTTGTTCAAACCGTTTCAGCAATTGATAGTCTTCACCACGAAGGCGATACATATCAAGATCTTGAGATCGAAATCGTAGCAGAGCCGTATCTGGTGATTCGACAATCTGCATTACAAATTGCTCGATATAGGGTTTTCCCTTCCGCCAATAATAGGGATTTGGTTTATAGATCACCCGTTCTGAAGGTCGATATTCTTGAATCATATAAGCACCACTGCCCACTAATTGATTGACAGGAGTACTCAGAGTCCATGTTTCGAGAAACTTTAATTTTTTTTCTGGCGCGTTAGGATCTTCTTGGAGAGTTGGTTCAAAGACATGTTTGGGTAAAACGCCGATGCCGCCTAATGTGCGTAGAGCAGGGGCAAAGGGTTCGCTCAGTAAAAAAGAAATGCGGCGATCGTCAAGCTTCTCAACCTTGGGAAGAGTCTGCGATTGTCCAATTCGGAGAACATCACGAGTACCAGTGGGAATCTTCTCATTGAAAATAATATTTTGATAGGTAAAGAGAACATCATCTACGGTAAGCGGTTGACCATCCGACCATTTCAGATCGGGACGCATCGTAAAAATAAGTTGTTTACCATCCTGCTGAAATTCCCATTTTTCGGCTAGCTCGGCTTCTAGCTCCTTGGTAATTGGATTTTCCGAAATCAATCCGCTAAGGGTATAACCAATGACGATGCCACTATAAGCGTCATTAATTAAAACTGGATTAAAAGTCTTAATATCACTATCAAGTGGAACTACGAGTCGATTTTTGAGGGCTTCTGGTTTGACCGCGCAACCCCAAAGCAACAGCGAACACATGCCGATCAGTAGCAGCAAGACGATCGCTTTCCATTGTTTCACCTTGGTTCGTTTCTGAATGCTTCTTCTCACGATCGCCATCTTCCCTAAAAAATAAATTTTAAAATAAATACAATCAATCAATAGCTATTAGCTATTAGCTATTGGCTTTTAGCTTTTTACTAATAAAACTACTGCATGAACGGCGATCGCTTCTTTCTGACCGATCGCATCCATGCCTTCGTTAGTAGTCGCCTTCACACTGACACAATCAATTGCTAAATTCATCGCTTGGGATAGGCGATCGCGCATAGCCTTAATGTGGGGTTTGAGTTTTGGGGCTTCAGCAATCACCATCGCATCAAGATTATTTACGCTCCAACCCTGTGCGCTAATTAATGCTTGCACTTGCTGCAAGAGCATGATGCTATCGGCTCCTGCCCATTTCGGATCAGAGGGTGGAAAATAATGCCCAATATCGCCAAGGGCAAGCGCTCCCAACATTGCGTCCATGATCGCGTGGGTTAGTACATCAGCATCGCTATGTCCCAGTAATCCTTTTTCGTAAGGAATTTCGACTCCACCAAGGATCAGGCGGCGATCGCTAACTAGTCGGTGCAGGTCATAACCATTGCCAATACGGATATTCATAGATGAGTAGCTAAGTTTAACTATTCATAATATAGCAAGGCAAGTTTTGCTGAGGACAAAACCCAAAAGAGTAATGGCGGCGCTTCGCGCCGCCATTACTCTTTTGGGTTTTGTGCTGATTAATTAACGATATTGATCTTTTGTATCTTGGCGCACTTTAACCAGAGTCTATTCATTCATTAATAAATTTGTATTGACCTGTCAATTTTCTCTATTAAGTAAGGCAATTCCCGTGACTCAACAGGTGACTGCTCCCATAACTGATTTTACGTTTACCCTTAACGGTGCAAAAGCTCACGTAAAAAATCTCGCGCCTACGATGACACTGCTGCACTATTTACGACAAAACGGCTATGTGGGCACAAAAGAGGGTTGTGGAGATGGTGACTGCGGGGCTTGCACAGTAGCGATCATTGGTCAAGATAGTCATGGTCAGCCCCAATATCAAGCGGTGAATAGCTGCCTAGTCCCCCTTGGCGCGATCGCGGGACGTGAGGTCATTACCGCCGAAGGGATCGCCAATGGTCAATTACATCCCGTCCAAGCAGCAATGGTAGAGATGGCTGGATCGCAGTGTGGCTACTGCACCCCCGGATTCATCATGAGTATGTTTGCGGCTTACTATAATCACAGTCTGGGCGATGACATTTGTATTGAGGGCAATCTCTGTCGCTGTACGGGCTATTTACCAATCCGTAAAGCCGCGCAACTATTGGCGAAAAATAATGCTGGTGATCATTTTAGTGCGGCGCTAGTTAGCAAAACTTCTGATTTGGCAGCGATCGCCTATACAGGAAGTGAGCAGCAATTTTATCGTCCCATCGAGCTAGCGGAAGCCTTGCAATTACTTCAGCAATATCCTGAAGCAACATTGGTGGCAGGAGCAACGGATTTGGGTCTGGAAATGAGTTGGCATCGGCGCACCTATCCCATATTGATTTCCTTAGAGGGAATTGCAGCGCTTAAACAAATCCACCAAACCAATGACTATGTGGAGATTGGCGCGGCTTTACCCCTCAGTCACATTGAAGATTTGCTGCATGGGATATTCCCAAGTCTTGATGAAATGCTGCATTGGTTCGCCGCACGACAGGTACGCAATCGGGCGACCCTCGGCGGTAATATTGGCACTGCTTCCCCCATTGGTGATTTGCCACCTGTGTTATTAGCCCTTGATGCATCCGTGAAGCTGGTGAGCATTGATGGCGATCGCAGTTTATTACTTGCCGATTTTTTCAAAGGCTATCGACAAACAGAACTAAAACAAGGTGAGATTATCCATTCTGTAAAGATTCCTAAAACGATTACTTCTGGAGCAACGAAACGGCTCAGTCAGTCCTACAAAATCGGTAAACGTGGTACGGACGACATCAGCATCGTTGCGGCTGCTTTTGTAATTGATCTTGATGCTAACCAGAATATTCTCCACGCTCGTCTCGCCTATGGTGGTGTCGCGGCAACTCCGATACGCGCGATCGCGATTGAGGAAATGCTCATCGGTCAACCTTGGACAATGGCAACTGTGCGATCGGTAAAACCTGCTCTGCATGAAGCATTTACCCCCTTGAGTGATCTACGTGGCAGTGCCAATTATCGCAAGATGCTAGTAGGCAATCTGTTTGAGAAGTTTTTTATTGAACATAGTTGATACTAATGGAGGCTAAGCCTCCATTAGTATCTTGTGGATTTTTTGTAGATATGGAAGGAATAGAAAATGACGATTACCAATCAGAAAGTTAGTAACCAGAAAAGCCATGAAAGCGCCGTTGGTCATGTCAGTGGCAAGGCTGGCTATACCGATGACCAGAGATTACCCGCAGGAATGTTATCGCTCTATCCTGTGCTATCGCCCCATGCCCGTGCCAAAATCACCAAACTCGACTGTACCGCCGCCTATGAAGTCGCAGGTTTAGTCACAATTCTTACGGCTGGTGATATATCTGGGGAGAATAATACGGGTGTGATTATTCACGATGAAGTGATGCTACCAACGGATGAAGTAAGTTACTGGGGACAAGTAGTAGTTTGGGCAGTCGGCGAAACTGAAGAAGCAGCTCGTCAAGGGGCGGCGAAAGTAATTATCGAATATGAACCTTTACCCGCAATTCTCAGTATTCAAGAAGCGATCGCTGCTGATAGTTATCATCTCGACAAACGGGTGATCAAACGAGGGGAACCTGATACGGCTCTCCAAAATAGCGATCGCACTCTCCAAGGTGAACTAGAGGTAGGCGGACAGGATCATTTCTATCTAGAAACCCATACCAGTTGGGTCGTTCCCGATGGTGAGAATGGCTACAAGGTCTATAGCTCGACGCAGCATCCTAGCGAAACGCAAGTAATCGTGGCAAGGGTTTTGGGCTTGCCCAATAGTCATGTCGTTGTTACTTGTCTGCGGATGGGGGGCGCATTTGGTGGTAAAGAATCTCAGGCTAATCCCTTTGCGGCGGCGGCGGCTGTGGCAGCACATAAAACTGGTCGCCCCGCCAGAGTCAGCCTGCGCCGACATCAAGACATGATCGTTACAGGCAAGCGGCATAATTTTTTAGGTAAATACCAAGTGGGATTTACTAATGAGGGGCTAATTACGGCGATCAAAGCTGAGCTATACGCTGAAGGTGGCTGGAGTCTAGACCTCTCGCCCCCTGTATTAATGCGAGCGATGATGCATATCGACAATGCCTACTATGTTCCTCATTTGGAAGTACAGGGATGGATTGCGAAGACTAATCGGGTATCGAATACGGCTTATCGTGGTTTTGGTGGACCCCAAGGGATGATCGTCTGTGAAGAAATCATCGATCGCATAGCACGCACCCTCGATTTACCTCCCGAAGTAGTCCGCGAACGGAATTTCTATCATGGCACTGGCGAAACTAGCACTACGCATTACGGACAGGATATTGTTCATAATCGTATTGCTCTGGTATGGACAGAAGCAAAAGAGAAATCGCGTTTTAGCGATCGCCAAGCTGAGATTGCTCAGTTCAACCAGACTAGTGCTTACAAAAAGCGTGGTATTGCGATTACACCCGTTAAGTTTGGCATTTCCTTTAACAAAACTGAATATAACCAAGCAGGCGCACTAGTGCTGATTTACACCGATGGCAGCATTCAGGTGAATCACGGTGGCACAGAAATGGGACAGGGATTGCACACAAAGATGCTCCAAGTTGCTGCGAAGTCCCTCGGTGTCAAGCTTGAACGCTTTCGGATCATGCCCACCAGTACCGATAAAGTTCCCAATACATCGGCAACTGCCGCTTCTAGTGGTTCCGATCTCAATGGACAAGCGGTCAAGGCAGCCTGTGAGACTCTCCGTAACCGCATGGCAACCGTTGCTGCAAAAATGCTCAATCTCGATGCCCCTGAAGACCTTGTTTTCGAGGATGATTGGATTTATTGCCGCACCTACCCCAGCGCCAGAATTGCTTTTGATGAAGTCGTCAAACGCACCTACAGCGATCGCATTAGTCTTTCGGCAAATGGCTTCTATCGCACGCCGAATATTTTTTGGGATGCCCAGTTAAATAAAGGTCGCCCCTTCTATTATTTCTCCTATGGAACGGCTGTTAGTGAAGTGGAGGTTGATGGATTTACAGGAACATTCAAGTTGAGACAGGTGGATCTCGTTCAAGATGTTGGTGAATCGATTAATCCATTACTAGACAAAGGACAAATCGAAGGTGGATTTGTGCAAGGTATGGGCTGGCTGACGATGGAGGAATTGGTCTGGAATGACCAAGGACGCTTACTCACCTTTGCTCCTAGCACTTACAAAATCCCCACCGTTAGCGAAGTCCCCGAACAGTTTCATGTGCATCTATTGGAAAGAGCCGCCCAAGACGGTGTGATTTTTGGTAGTAAAGCGATCGGGGAGCCGCCATTTATGTTAGCGATGTCAGTTAGAGAAGCAATTCGCAATGCTGTCGCCGCCTTTGGCAATGCGAACCAAGTATCATTGGCAATTCCCGCAACTCCCGAAGCGACCCTCTGGGCAATTGAAGCTGTGAAATCAGATTCTCTCACTGCGGTAAAAGCTTGACCTATGATTTACGAAGATCTTCTAATCGCCCTTAGTCAAGGGGCAGTGGTTGTGGCGACCATAATTAGCGCCAAAGGATCAGTACCAAGAGAAGTGGGCGCGAAAATGCTCATTACCAGCGATCGCTGCATTGATACGATCGGTGGTGGTGCAGGAGAAGCGAAGGTAATCTCTCAAGCAAGAGAAGTTTTACAAAGTGGCAAGAAAACACTGGTAGAAATTGACCTTACTGGTGCGCCCAATCGTCAGACTGAGGGGATTTGTGGCGGATGGATGCAGATCTTGTTAGAGCGCTGGCATGGAGAAGAAGCGATCGCTCTGGTTGAGGAGATCCTTAGAAAATTAAAATTGGGGCGATCGCTGACTTTGGTGACTTCTTTGGGGGATGCAAGTCCCTATGTTGTGAAGGAAAAAGGAGAAAGGAAAAAGGAAAAAGGAGGGGAGGGGTTTATTGAGGTTTTGGAGCCTGCGCCGATGTTGCTGATCGTGGGTGCGGGGCATGTGGGGGAACAACTTGCTAAGGTTGCAGATTTGGTCGGCTTTCGGATTGCGATTCAGGATGATCGTCCTGAATGGGCAAATCTAGAACGATATCCTCAAGCAGCATTCATTTATTCACATATCGATCAAGCTTTAACTGAGTTATCAAATCATGGCTCTCTCTATGTTGCGCTAGTCACAAGAGGCTATCGTTATGATTTAGAAGCTCTAACCGCTTTACTCAATCGCGATTTACCCTGTTCCTATATCGGCATGATCGGTAGCGATCACCGAGTTAAGGAGGTTCTTGAGAAAGTGAAACAAATGGGAATCTCCACAGAGAAATTACAATTTGTTAACGCTCCCATTGGTTTAGATATTGGTGCGCTAACCCCTGCGGAGATTGCAGTCAGTATCAGTGCAGAGTTAATCATGTTGCGACGTGGCGGCACTGGGAGATCGCTAAAATCTATATAAAAAGTAAATAGAACAATATGGTAAACTCAAAATATTGTTGATTGAGAATAACACAAATGCAAAAAACAAAAAAAGGTGAAACTGGACTAACAGATTTACAAATCAAACGAAAAGAGGAACTAGTTAAAGAACTTAGAATAAGATTTGAGTATGTTCAGGCAGCAATAGATAGTTACAATGCTACTTTAAAAGAAGCTAATGAATTTGTTGGAGAAATGCGTGAAATTTTTGAAAACTACTACCGTGATCGAGAAGACAATTGGGAACATGCGAATTCTTACTATGATTTTGTAAAGGAATGGCAAGGTATTGAATTGGATAACTTAGAGATTGAAGATCATTCAACTGCTCTAGAAGAATTGAATAACAAAGTTATTAGGTATTGAAATAAGTTTAAATGCAAATTACTGAGTAAATTAATTGCTAGTTCATTCATAATAAATACCTATGGCAAAAGATAAATTTCATACTGTAGTTAGACTAGCTTTAGAAAAAGAAGGCTGGCAAGTTACTGATGATCCCTATGAAATTAATGTGGATGGTGTTGATTTTGAGATTGATTTAGCCGCAGAGCAGGTATTAGCAGCAACTAGAAACAATCAAAAAATTGCTGTAGAAATCAAAAGTTTTATCAGCCCATCCAATATTTCCGATTTTCATACAGCACTAGGACAGTTCTTAAACTATAGAGATGCACTTGCTTTGACCGAACCAGAGCGTCATCTGTATCTAGCTGTACGTCTACCAGTTTATGAAAGTTTTTTCCAAAAAAGATTTATTCAATCCGCAATTCAAAGATATCAGTTAAGACTATTAATCTATGATGTTCCACAAAAGGAGATTGTCAAATGGCTATAAATCAATCCGTTAATCAGTATAGACAATACATTCAAAATATTCTTCTAGAAAAATCTCAACGCTCTTCCAAAAACAAAATATTTTCAGAATACGAAGTGCAAACCATTTTTGACACCGAGAGAGATCATTATCAACTTCTTCGTGTTGGTTGGCGTAACAATAAGCGTGATTTTGGATGTGTTTTGCATCTTGATATCAAAGATAACAAGATTTGGATTCAGCACGATAGCACGGACACAGGTATTGCCAATCAGCTTTTGGAGATGGGTGTACCCAAAGAGGATATAGTTTTGGCTTTTCATGAACCTGAAGTTCGTCAGCTCACTGGATTTGGTTTTTAATAGTATGACGGTTCTTAAAAAGCTGAGATAATTTAGCTTAGTTACTGACTAACTTTATGAGCGATCGCCTGTCAAGCTACATCAACCAAACCACGGACAAAAATTCGGAAATCTCAAATCTATGTCATTCTTTAGAAGGCTGTGTATTGGTTGTAGATGACAACCCCACTAACTTAAGTGTGTTAGTGAATTTATTACGGGATGTGGGGCTGCGGGTCTTAGTAGCAACTGATGGCGAAAGTGCGATCGAGCAGATTACATATATTAAGCCCGATCTGATTTTGCTAGATGTAATGATGCCAGGCATTGATGGCTTTGAGACTTGCCAACGTCTCAAGGCAAATCCTGAAACTGTCAAAATTCCGATTATTTTTATGACGGCTCTTTCGGAAACTGTGGACAAAGTGCGTGGTTTATCTCTGGGGGCAGTGGACTATGTGACGAAGCCCTTTGAGCATGAAGAAGTATTAGTCAGGATTCGTACCCATTTAACGATCGCCAAACAACGTCAAACCATTGAGTCTCAAAATCTTGGGCTACAAGCGGAAATTGCAGAACGTAAACGGGCGGAAGAAGCCTTAACAATTTTTCTCCATGCGGTTTCCCACGACTTGCGAAATCCTGTGACGGGCTTGCTCATGGTGCTAGATAATTTGGCGAAAACTGCAAGTAGTCCAGAGGCAAATATTCTGCTGTCCCGAACGATACTAGAACGAATGCAACAAAGTGGCGATCGCCAGTTAGCCTTAATTAATTCGTTATTAGAGTCCCATGTAAACGATGTTCATGGAATTATCATCCATCCTCAACCTGTGATAATTAGGGAAGTCATTCAATCAGCGATTGATGATTTACAACCACTTTTAGACAAAGAAGAAACAGAAATTAATCTACAAATTCCATTGGATCTTCCCCTTGCTTTGATCGACCAGACCCATGGCTGTAGAGTGTTCCAAAATCTAATTGCCAATGCGATTAAACATAACCCACCTAATCTCGAACTGACAATTTCCGCAGAGTTAAGCGATGAAAAGACAATGCTCTGCACCGTTGCGGACAATGGCGTGGGTATGACTAGCGCCCAAAGTGAGAATTTGTTTGAGCTTTATGCTCAAGGAAAAAATCCTAGTAGACTCAATCGGCGATCGCTTAGTCTTGGCTTAGGTTTATACATTTGTCGTCAGATTGTCCAAGCTCACGGTGGGGCGATCGGGGTCATCGGTGAACCAAACATTGGTTCTCAGTTTTGGTTTACGTTACCAATTGCTTAGTCCTGTAGAAAAGACCGCGCTTAGCGCGGTCTTTTCCTTTCCTATGTCGTATATTCAGCGTTAATCTTGACGTAATCGTAGCTGAGGTCGCAGCCCCAAGCTGTGCCATTACCACCACCATCACCGACACCGACATTGATGATTACCGTGTCATTTTTGAGATAGTCGCTAGCAGCGTTGCGATCATATTCCTGTGGCGAGCCATCCTGCATCATCACAAAATCACCGAGTTGAATATTCAACACATCTTGATTGAAGTCCACACCCGATCGCCCTGCGGCGGCGGCAATTCTGCCCCAGTTAGGATCATTGCCAAAGACGGCGGATTTGACAAGGGAGGAACCGACGATGGTTTTGGCAATTTGTCGAGCGGCGACGGTACTAGATGCACCAGTGACATTCACCTCGATCATGCAGGTTGCCCCTTCCCCATCGCGGGCGATCGCCTTAGCTAAGCTCATACAGACTTCTTGCAGCATCGCCTGTACCTGTTGCGCTGCATCAGAATTTTCATCCTCGATAACTACGCCCGACTGACCATTGCTTAGGGCTAATACCATGTCATTGGTGCTGGTATCGCCATCCACGGTAACTTGGTTGAAGCTAGCATCAATGGAGCTTGATAGCATCTTTTGCCAGAGCTTC
This sequence comes from Pseudanabaena sp. CCNP1317, assembly GCF_034931345.1. Classification (NCBI taxonomy): domain Bacteria; kingdom Bacillati; phylum Cyanobacteriota; class Cyanophyceae; order Pseudanabaenales; family Pseudanabaenaceae; genus Pseudanabaena; species Pseudanabaena sp. CCNP1317. Next base: position 22,871 of record NZ_JAYGIF010000013.1, read on the forward strand.
GACTCGACACCAGCATCACATGTCACAAAACCCAACATTGTCGCCATATTGGGATGGATCATTCCCGAACCTTTGCAAATGCCACCAATTCTCACGGGCTTGCCATCAATTACGGTTTCGAGGGCAATACTTTTCGGCACAGTATCGGTGGTCATGATCGATCGCGAGGCATCTTCACCACCATCGGGCGAAATCAGGGGTGCAATTTTGGCAATACCTGCACGCATCTTATCCATCAGCAATTGCTTGCCGATCACACCAGTGGAAGCTACTAAAACCCCATCGACCGTATTTAAAGCTTTTTGGACTAGTTCGGCACATTCCACCGCATTTTGCCAACCTTCAGCACCTGTACTAGCATTGGCTTGACCCGCATTGCAGAGGATCGCGCTGACATGGCAACCCTTGGCTAGTACTTCACGGTTGAAGTCTACACAGGCGGCTCTGACGCAAGACTTAGTAAATACGCCTGCGGCGATCGCAGGCACATCCGATGCGATCAAAGTTAGGTCAGGAGCGCCCGATGGTTTCAGTCCTGCTATAATCCCTGCGGCTTTGTAGCCCTTTGCTGCGGTCACGCCGCCTGCTATTACTTGCCAATTTGCCATGATTTGATTGAGTTCCTCAGTTACTATGCATTTGCATCGCGCTTTGCGAGATGTAAAACTTAAATTCCCGTTAATTTAGCGATCGCCCCTTCCAATGAACTTGGTAGCGATCGCAACAACTTACGTTTCTCAAAATCTACAGGTACGAGGGTAACTACTGCTGTTACACATAGATCTGTTTCGGTGCGAATTTGATATTCCCAGTTTAGGCGGACTTTATCTGGTACAAGCCTAGTCATTACTAGCACATCATCACCCATGCGTGCTGAACGGTGATAGCGCAAATTCATCTCGGCAACTGGTAAGTCCACACCTGCTGAGACTAATTCCTCAAAGCTCATGCCTACGGTTCGCAAGCATTCGACCCGCGCCTCTTCCATCCAAGTGAGATAAGTCCCATGCCACACTACGCCCGCATAGTCAGTGTGATGCGGATATACGCGCACGGGATAGTTAAACCAGCCTTCGTTCTCAGAATCTGATGTAAATTTAGTAATTGCGTTGGTTAAAGGGTTAGAAGTAAGTTCAGCCGTCATAATTTATACCTAAAACAAACTCTAGTCATGTCATAAGAATGCGTCCCAAAGGGACGCATTCTTATGACTTATAGTAAATTTTCTAAACGACGGCGCATCATCGCAATTACGGGATCTTCTACCTCAATTTCATCCTCTGGTTCGGGTCGATTTTGATTGAGATCGGCTGACCAGTCCGTTTTATCCACATTTTTCTCAGGGGGGACTAGTAGGGCATCGGTTGGTACGATGTTTAAGTCATAGCCTGCTTCTTCACAAAATTCTTCTAAATCTTTGCTGTCAATGCTTTCTACTGTTGGCGACAAAAAGTCCTGTGCTTCCAATAAACCTGCATAGCGAATTGCATCATCCTCTTGCTCAAAGGCGACAATAATATTATTGCCCTCAATTTCTAGGGTGTAGATACCTTCATTATCGGTGTTGGCGTTAAACAGCAATACCCAAACTTGCATAGAAAAAACTCGACCATTAGAAAAGCTTTAATATTGTATAACATGCCTACTGCAAGATTTTTGTTGAGAGTGTTGCAAAGCAACACTCTCAACAAAAATCTTGGGTTTTATTTAAGTACAAAGCGCGATAAGGAGTTTAACTTTGCGTCTCGATCGCTACAGAAAGGCTACATACACAACAGGTGCAAACATTTGCCAATATGTGCTTTGGTACTTTGTGGGAGCGCCTTTATTGCGTAGTTATTTAATCCCTTTTTCAGGTTTAAAAGTTAACATTTTGCGCTGGTTTGGCGCAGAAATTGGGCAGGGCGTAAGAATTAAAACTGGGGTGCGGGTCAAATTTCCTTGGCGTTTAGTGATCAAAGATTTCGTTTGGATTGGTGAAGATGTTTGGCTCGATAATCTCGATTTGATTACGATCGAGAGCCATTGCTGCATTTCGCAGGGGGTTTATCTCTGTACAGGTAATCACGACTGGCGCGATCGCGATTTTGCGTTACAGACAGCTCCTATTTATATTGAGACAGGTAGTTGGATCGCCGCGAGAGCAACGATCGCGGCGGGGGTGCGCGTCGGACAGGGTGCGGTGTTGGGCTTAGGCAGTGTGGCGACGCGATCGCTCGAACCGATGACGATTTACAGTGGCAATCCTGCGATCGCCATTAAGTTGCGTAAAATCGTAGAGTAACCAACTAAGTTTGTTACTCTACGATTTTAGGGATTATATTTTTTAAATTAATTATGACTGTTGCAACTTCAAATTCTAGTCCCAAAATCGGACTAGCCTCCCGTTTAGTAAACAGCATTTTAGCGATCGCGCCACTTTTCAACATCGCTAAGCAACGCGCCCGCAAGATGATGATCGAACGTGCTGAGTCGATGGGCGTAAACTGGCGACAAATTGTTGCTGATTTACAAAAACAAGATCTTGATGGCGAACTTGCCAAAGTCCAAAATCCTCAGATCCAATATCCTGAATATTACCTTAAGCACTTCCATGCTTACGAAGAAGGAAATCTTGGTTGGTTACCCGCAACGGAAGTAGAAGTTGCAGCCTATGCTGTGCATTCGCGCATTTGGAATGATGCTCAGCCTCCAGTGGAGGGTGATGCGCGGTTGCGTCAAAGTTATATTGATATTGTAAAAGAGCAGATCGCCACTCACCCTCAGGATATTCTCGATATTGGTTGCAGTGTGGGCATGAGTACTTTTGTGTTGCATAATGCCTATCCCCAAGCCAAAATTACGGGTTTGGATTTGTCGCCATACTTTTTGGCGATCGCTAATTACAATACGCGCACCAAACATCCTGAATTAGTCGAAAATGGACAGGTGCAATGGATACATGCCACCGCCGAACAGACGGGATTAGCTGATTGTTCCTTTGATTTTGTGTCTTGTTTTTTGCTATTCCATGAGTTACCTCAAGATGCAACACGCCAAATTCTCCGTGAGATTCGCCGTGTTTTGCGTCCTAATGGTCATTTTGCTCTCATGGATATGAATCCCTATTCAGATATTTATGTCAAGATGCCGCCCTATATTTTGACGCTGCTCAAAAGTACGGAACCCTATCTCGATCAGTACTTTTCCTTTGATCTTGCTTCCGAGTTAGTCGCCGCAGGGTTTGAAACTCCTACGATCATTGCAAATACTCCGCGTCACCGCACTGTAATTGCGAAAGCAGCCTTAGAGGGTGTTTGAGAAGTTTTTTACCACCTCTAACTCCCCCTTGCAAAGGGGGAGAATTTAAGTTTCTCCCCTTTGCAAGGGGGAGTTAGAGGTGGTAAAAACAGAAATTTACGCTGAACAGGTACTTCTCAAACACGCTCTGAGTCGATTAACTTTCGTCATCCAAATTAACACCCATCTGACGCAACTTCTCCGCAAGACGATCTGCCCTTGCCTTTTCCTGATCAGCCCGTTGATTAGCCGCCAAATTCGCACTATATAACTCCTCTGGGGTGAGCAACTTCTCTCCATTATCCAAACGATAAAACCCTATCAGATACTCATCAGCCTGTAACTTGAGTTGCAATACTTCACTGCAATTATCGCGAATCGGCTTATACACACCATCCTCATTCAGGCGATAGCCCTGCAACTGTTCTGTAATCCATTCTCCATAGGGATCAAACAGCCAGTATTCAGTTACTCCCAACTGCTCGTATAGGGTCTTCTTAAAGTTCCAATCAGTTTCCTTTGTCCCTGCCGATGTCACCTCAAAAATAATTGCTGGTGTTTGCTGTCCTTCCCAAATTTTGTAATTGGCATAGAGTCGCTTTTCGATATCAAACACGACCATCACATCAGGGGCAACTCTAGCTCTGGGATTGCCTTCGATGTAATAGAGAAATTGATCGGCAAAGACGACTGCTGGTTGCTCCTGTAAATATAACCGCAAGAGCGCCAAAGCCATCAGGATCGCGAGGACATGCTGTTGAGTTTCTGCCAATGGTTCTCCGTCGGAACTGGGATAGAAGATTTCTGAGGCGATCGCCTGTTCGTCTGCTTTGGCCTGCGATCGCTCTGAGGTAATGGCTACCATAACGCTCTAGGACTGATTGTTTACCAAAATTATATCATGCGCTTACAGACAGGTTGTTTATAGTCCATTACCGATCGCAAAGAAAGCCGACCAGTAATAGGGATGGGATAGCTGTCCACTAGCAGAATTTGGTACTGTTCCCACGATTCTAACGCCAGCGCGAACATCCTTATCTGTTCTCTTCTTGTCGCTATTAATCATCGCAATTTGCGCCCTGCGTAATGCTTCGACAATGGAGACATCGCCTTTTTTTAGTTCTGCATAAAAAGCATCCATGAGGGCTTGTGTACCAGCATCATCGACTTTCCACAGCGAGGCAATCGCCACTCTGGCTCCTGCGGCTTGCATTTGATAACCTAAGCCGAGAATCTCGACTCCCGATCCTAATGTGGCTCCTAGTCCCGACTGACAGGCGCTCAAAACGACTAAATCGACATTGGTTAACGCCCACCTGCGAATATCTTTAATTGTTGCTTTTTCGCCATCACCGAAGATGATGAAAGAATCTTTGGGGTCACCCGTGGAGAGTTGTCCGTGGGTAGCGAGATGGAGAATCGTGTAGGAATTGGAGTTGGTGGTGGTTAATTCCTTGGTGAAGGCAGTTTCGATAAGGGTAGTGGTATTGGGAAAGCGATCGGCAATTTTTTTGACTTCGGTGATCGTGGCGGGTAGTCCTGAAAATCCTTGTTGCTTGACGTTGCCAAAGGCTCCTGCAAAGATCTTCGGTGTGGCGATCGGTGGTTTATTAAACTTAGTCAGGGAAATGGAGGTGATGTTGTTGACGCGATATTTTTCGATGAGCCATTGTTTGCCATCGTAGAGAGCGGCGAGGGGAATATAGCGTAACTGTCCATCGGGTGCATAGATGATCGTATCGATTTTTAGTTCGGCTAGTTCGGTTTCAAATGGTTTGATTAGCCTTGTATACATTTGCTGTGCAGATACTTTGACATCATCGGAGCCTGAGTCTCTCAGAACTGAAAGAAAATCAACAATTTCTTCATTTAGTTGTTCACTTTTGATGTAGATCGTGCGGCGGATTGGGATGGTTTTGGCTGTAACTAGAATCAGTTCGAGGCGGTCTTTGAGGATTAGAGGATAAAGGAGAACGGCGTTGGGATATTTGCTGAGAATATCGGTACGGAGATTTTGAAAGTTGTTGGTAATATCGACGTTTTGTTGTCTTTCCTTGAGGCGCAGTTCTTCGACTAGCGTTTGAACGGGATCGCTATCGAGAAAAGCGATGAATTGATTTTTTTGTTCTTGTTCAGATTTGACAAGTTGATTCAGTCTTACTTGTTCGGCGGCGGTGATGTTGTTGGCAAGTTTACGCTTTTGTAGATCATCGAGTTCCAAGGCAAGGGCGATAAATTGTTTTTCTTGATTTCGCAGTTCTGTTCCTTGTTCGGTTTGGCTGCTGCGGGTGGGGGTGCGAAGGTATTCGTTGAGTTCTTCGACTTTGAGGAGGTCGAGGACTTGTTGGGCTTCGAGGATGCGGTCTTGTTTGAGCAGAAGGTCGGCGAGGTTGCGATAGGTCTTTTCGACTGTGGCTAAATAGGATTTTTGGATGTCTTTATCGAGTTTGCTAATGTCTTTGCGGATCGCTTCGCGGACATTGATCGATTGTTTGTAAAAGAGAATCGCTAGTTCGGGGCGTTTGGCTTTGGATAATACTTCTCCTAGATTAGAGAGAGCTAAACCTTCGTCAGCCCTATTGCCGATTTCTCTAGCAATAGTCAATGCTTGCTGATAGGAAATCATTGCTTCTCGATCGCGATTTAGTTTTCCGTAGGCAGCAGCTAAATTATTCAGCGACTGTCCCTCACCGAGACGGTCTTTGATTTCCCGCGCGATCGCTAAGAATTGCAGATGGAACTCGATCGCTTTGTCATATTTGCCGAGGGCATGGTAAGCGATTCCCAGATTTCCCAGCGCGGCTCCCTCACTGCCACGGTTTTTGGTTTCCTGCGCGATCGCTAAGAATTGCAGATGGAACTCGATCGCTTTGTCATATTTGCCGAGGGCATGGTAAGCGAGTCCCAGATTTCCCAGAGACTGTCCCTCACCGAGACGGTCTTTGATTTCTCGTGAGATTGCTAAAGCTTGCAGATGGAACTCGATCGCCTTGTCAGATTTACCGAGGGAATGGTAAGCGATTCCCAGATTTCCCAGCGCATATCCCTCACCGCGACGGTCTTTGATTTCCCGCGCGATCGCTAATCTTTGCAGATGGAACTCGATCGCTTTGTCATATTTGCCGAGGGAGTGGAAAGCGTTTCCCAGATTTCCCAGCGCTGCTCCCTCACCGAGACGGTCTTTGATTTCCCGATAGATAGTCAGTGCATTCTGAAATGATTGTATTGCTGCTTCACATTGACCAATTTGGCATTGCTGAATTCCTTGTTTGTTCAGTCGATCTGCCTCTGCTTTGCGTTCTTGATTTGTCTGCGCCAGCACCGTCATCAAAGCCAAATCTGGCGGCGACACCATGCCCAAAATCCCAGTCAAAGCCACAAACGTCAACGCATAAAACCGCGAAGCCCTAACACCACCTTTGCAAGAATCTAGATTCATAGCCATATCTCCGATCTGCGTACTTACGATTTTACATACATCTCACGCCACCGACCATATGCAGTTTTATCAAGGAAAAAGTTAAAAGGAAAAAGGAAAAAATCTCGTAGGGGCGAAGCATTACCGCCCCCATTTACGCATATCACACCAATCATCAAACGGTAATGCTTCGCCCAAACCTCACAACGCAGAGACAAGCGATCGGCGGGAGCCAACAATCTTGAGATCCCCGACTTTTTCTGCTCAAGCTGAAGGGATTTGAAAATTCACAAAAAAAGTCGGGGATCTGTCTGTACGATGCAAAATCAGCTTAGGGGCGTAGCATTACCGCCACCATTTACGCATATCACCGCGATCGCCAAACGATAAGGCGATCGCCCAAACCTCACAACGCAGAGACAAGCGATCGGCGGGAGCCAACAATCTTGAGATCCCCGACTTTTTCTGCTCAAGCTGAAGGGATTTGAAAATTCACAAAAAAAGTCGGGGATCTGTCTGTGTGATGCAAAAATCGTCTCGTTATCTTCAATTTCTTGATTTTCTTCCATATAACCCAAAATGTAACCAAACAAGATAATTCTTGAGAAACCTATAAAAATATCTCTACAAAATGTCCCGTACCAATGGCTACTAACCCCACCCTATTTTTCGTAACAATTATCCTAAGTTGTGAATAACCAGAGCAAAAAGCTAAGGAAAAACTTGATAATGATAATTGCAGAGAAAAAAACTTGCAAACTTGACAAAGTCTGTTAATGTTTGTCTTGTAAAAATACCTCGGTATTGTTCGGTGAGGTTGTCCGTGAGTGATTTGAAACGCGAAGCAGCACTAAGAGAAGTTTTGGTTAGAGCCGTACCCGTTAATGATGACGATGATCTTGATGCGCTCTTAGCTGGTGAAATGCTAGAAGAAAAAACAATCACTGAAATCACGAATATGTTGCGAGATAATGTGGATCTATTCTCAGATGATTGGTCGTTAGATGAAAGCAACAACAGTAATAGTGAAAATCTAGAAAATACTGAATTGATTTCTGAACGCGATCGCCTCCAGAAAGAGTTAGAAGATCTGCGATCGCAACATCAATTTGAATGTGAATATGTTGATCAGCTAGAACAAGAAATTACTAGCATCACTAATGATCGCGATCGCCAAGTCACGGAATTAACCATCCAACTCGAACAGTTGCAAAAGCAAGTCGCTGATTTGCAAACGCCCCCACCAGCAACAGATGATCGAGATTTAAGCGATCGCCTAGCGATCCATGTACTGCAACTAGAGGAAGAATTCAAACATCGCTTAGCGATCGCCTTAGAAATTGAATCACAAAAAATTACCCAGCAATATTTGCTGGAAATTAATGACAAAAATGAGGTGATTCATCAACTGCAATGTCAGAACACAGCCCTAGATATTTCTCAACAAACCTTGACTACAGAGCTAGAGGCAACTCAAGTTCTGCTCAAAGACTCTACTACAACCCTTGAAATTGCTCAAACTAAGCTATCAGAAGTCACAGCTCAACGGGATCAGTTGGAAGAAGAATTAATTCAACATCTTTCCAATCAGGCAAAACTACACCAATCCTTGCGTGGTCTCGAAAATGAATATGTTAGCGATCTCACAAGAGTCCAAGAATTAGAGCAGCAGATCGAAGAACTACAAAATCAAGTGCTGCATCAAGCATCTAAAGCATCCGAGTATGAAGCCGCAATCCAACATTGGAAAGAGCAATCAGTCCGTCATCAGCACCATGCCCTCCAACTAAGTGGCGCATTAGATCGGTTATTAGCCGAAAAACCAGTTAGACACTTAACTCCACCGTCTCATCATGGGAGTGAGTCTATGTATGAGCAAGAGTATCGATCGCATGACTCTTTGTCAGAATCAATACCCTTGCGATCGCAGCGTCCAAATTCCAAGGTAGATTTACCCTCTTTTCTAGTCAGACATCGCTAATTAAACGTGAGTTCGATATAGCCATTTGCGGCGTGCGAAGCACGCCCCAAATGGCAGAAAATAGTAAAAATCACTAAGTGATTTTTACCATTTTCTGCTTTCGTTGAACTGACGTTAGTTAACGTCACGTGAGTTCGATATAGCCATTTGCGGCGTGCGAAGCACGCCCCAAATGGCGAAAAATGGTAAGAATCGCTAAGCGATTCTTACCATTTTTCGCTTTCGTCGAACTGACGTTAACGTCATTTCAACGAAAGCTACAAGATCGTTTTTTTGAAAGCTCGCCAACGGCGAGCTTTCAAAAAACGATCTTTATATTGATCTTAGCTACAAGATATTTAAAAGTAAACTTCTTTGCTGCCAAAGCATCCATGATCCGCCGATCGCCATAAAAGCCAGAACTACTTGGCGAAATTGTTGAGGACTCATGCGACTGAGAAGATATTTGCCAATGAGGTTAGCGGGTATGGCGGCTAAACCGATCGCTAAACCTGCTACTACTTGCTCTTTAGACATAGCCGCAAAAGCACCATAGGTAATAATTTTGACCAAATGAATAATGGTCATGTGGGTTGCCTTAGTGGCAAGCATTTGCTCTTTGACCAAACCATATTGTAAATAAAAAGGATTTAGCACAGGACCAGTTGTACCAACTAAACCAGAAACATAGGCTTTGAGAAAACCCGCAGGCATGATGTGCCATGCTTCTAGTTGAAATTTGGGCTTAACGATTGTGGGATCTTCAGGTTCACTGAAATCGTTGGATTCGCTAGATTCACCAAATAAAGGCGGTATTAAGTCTTGATTAGCAAATTCAGGCAATGTAATCGATGGTGTTGTCAAATTTTTGTCTAAACTTAAGACCGTTTTTTTCTCTGGGTTCTTTTCTAATTCAAATAAAAAGGCACTGACAATTAAGAAGATCGCAATAATTATTTGTAACCAATCAAGATGGATTTGAGTAAACGTGTAAGCACCCAACACGGCCCCTGCGATCGCACCAGGGGCATACCAAGCCGTTAGTTCCCAATCAATCTCTCGCCAAAATAGGAATACACGGTGGGCATTACCGAAAAACATGCCAATTGTAATTACTGGTGGAACCGAAGCGGCTCCCATGAGTAAGTTAACGAGGGGGATTAAAACAAAGGGACTCCCCCCTCCTGCCAGCGTACTAATGATCCAAGCAAAAAAGCTAACTACACTGAGATATACAATTGGCATGAGTTCTGACATTGATCGATAATCCGTATGGATCAGGCTAGTTATACCAAAACACAAAAAGGCTAAGCTATTTTGTGTTTATGTTTGTGACGACTCCCATCCCTAACTCGCGGACGAGTATAGGGTGGGCTTCTCAGCAACACCAGCTTTTGCTTCGGTTACACGCTGAGCTTTAATCACTGTCCGCCCGACAGCAATGTTTTTAACATTAATTGCAGCATTCACATCCCTATCAAGTTCTAGTCCGCAAACATGGCAACTATGCCATCTATCTTGAATTTCTTTAGGGACGCGAGTACCGCAATTAGAACAATTTTGGGTAGTGCCATTTGGATTCACAGCTATAGACAACTTGCCAGCACTTTCAGCCTTGCAAACCAGAATATGTAGAAATTCACTCCAACCAGCATCTAGGATTGACTTTGCCATCCTAGTCCTAGCCAAACCTTTAACATTCAAATCTTCAAAGCCAATCACATCATACTTATCGAGTAATTGCTTTGCAGATTTATAATGAAAATCTTTGCGCTGCCTTGCTATTTTTTGGTGATGTTTTGCAAGGCGCTTGACTGCTTTCCGTCTACGATTACTGCCTTTTTTCTTGCGAGAAACAGCCTTATTCCGTAGCTTTTTATTTGACTCAGCTTTCCTAGCAAACTGAGGGATAGGTACAGTTTCACCATCACTGGTAATCAAGAAATCTTTCAGTCCCATATCAATACCAACAGCATTATCAAGATTGATATTGAGGCTGATTGTGGGAACTGTGACATCTTGCAATGTCAGTACTACATACCACCCATCAGCATTCTTGACAATCTGAGCAGTTTTGATTTTGAAACCATCTGGAATAGGACGATGCAAAATAATTTTGACATCACCAATCTTGGATAAAGTGATCCGATTACCTTTGATGCAGTCCTGTGGCATCTGAGTATAGGTAAAGCTATGGTATCTGCCACGACCTTTAAATCTTGGCTTACCAGAGCGTTTACCCGCCTTGTCAGCGCTGATATATCGGTCAAAAGCTTTTTTGACTCTAGCAATGCAATCCTGAAGCACTTGAGAATGAATCTGTTTGTAATCAGGAAATAGCTTTTTGGTATTGAGTAAATCTTTCTTTTGCCAGTAATAATCAGGCTGTTCCACAATTGGAGCGATGCTGCATGATACGAGAGAGCATGAATTAATAGGGCAACGAGTAGACTCGTACCAATCAAATCTCTCTGCTAGCCTATAGTTGTACTGCATACGCAACAAGTTTAGCCACTCATCAAACTGATGAATTTGGGCTTTGCTTGGGCGTAGTTTGTACTTATAGGCTGTTATCATAATAATCAGTGTACCACAAAATAAGGACGTTGATTATGAAAGATGATTTTATTCCTAGTGGAAGATGTATCTCTGATCTCAAAGCTCATCTGGTTTTGACTACCAAATATAGGCGCAAAGTTTTTACTGGTCAGATGATTAGTCGGCTGTCTGAAATATTTGGCGATCTATGTGAAAAATGGGGCTGTAAGGTAGTTGAATTTAATGGTGAAGAGGATCATGTCCATCTCCTATTTCAATACTTGCCTCAGATGGAATTGCCAAAATTTGTCGGTAATTTAAAGTCTGTTTCAAGTCGCAAAATTCGAGAGGAGTTTGCTGATGAAGTGAAAAAATATTACTGGAAAAGCGTTTTATGGAATGAGTCATATTTTATCGCTTCTTGCGGTGGGGTAACAGTTTCTATACTCAAGAAATATATTGAGCAGCAAGATACCCCAGAAGATAGTCCATCGGCGGGGCATCGAACCCCTTGATGGACGCACTTACATCCCGTCACTCATCCTTGTAAACGGATAGAGTGCGGGGCTTTCGCTTGTGAGCTAAAACCTTGAGGGTTCTTTTTTTATTCCCGAAAGTGTTCACACTTTTGGGAATCGGTCTTACGACACGTTGTGCCTCATATTCCTATGAATCTTTAGATAATTACAACACATGAGCCTATCGACCCGAATCTATCTAAGTGAGATTGATCAAGATTTTTTATCCCAGCTAAAGGCGATCGATTGTGCATGTCTTGGCAATTTCTGGAGCTTAGAAGCCTATCAGCGCGAAATTGACAACCCCAGCAGTCTTGTATTGGGCTTAACTACGGAAAATCATGAATTACTGGGTTTTGGATGTTTGTGGTCAATTCTTGAAGAAGCTCATATCACAGTATTAGCGGTGCGTCCCGAATATCAAGGTCAAGGCTTTGGGAAATCACTGGTTTGGGGTTTACTTAAAAAAGCCCGCGATCGCCAATTAGAATGGGCAACCCTCGAAGTCCGTGAGTCCAATCATATAGCGATCGCCCTGTACCAAAGTTTTGGCTTCAAGGAAATTGGTCGAAGACCGAAATATTATGAAGTAACTGGCGAAGATGCATTAATACTGTGGTGCAAAGGCATACATACAGAAGAGTTTGAATTTCTACTAGAGCAGTGGCATGAGTCTATCTCTTTGCAATTACTAGCCAAAGGCTGGAATTTATAGAGATACTCCAACCCAGAAATTAGTAGTGCGTCAAAGCCGCATTACTAATTTCTGTGACTAGATTTTTGGTGCGTGGCTTTGCCGCGCCACCAAAAATCTAAAACGAAACTACCTCTACTTAATTGCTATAGAATTTAATTTAACGTCAGTTCGACAAAAGCGAAAAATAGTAAGAATCGCTAAGCGATTCTTACTATTTTTCGCCATTTGCGTCGTGCGAAGCACGACGCAAATGGCTATATCGAACTCACGTTAATTTAGGTTCATGAGCAATTAAGTCGCTTTAGGGTTAAAGGTCTAAAAACGATGAAAATATCCGACTGGGCAAAACAAGCTATCTGTTTGGCGATCGCGAGCTGGGGTTTTTGGAATGTGGCGATCGCTAATGCTAATGCCCAACTAGGCAATGTTGTTGTCTACATAGCAGGCAATAATCCTGTAACACTCAGTATTGCAAGGCAAGTTGTCACTAATCCTGTGGTTGCTTTAGTTAATGGTCAGACATCCATCGTCGCAGGAGCTTTCGATGCCCCAACCGCCGATTTTGTATCTAGAGAATTACAGCGTCGTGGTGTAGCTGCTCAACAGGCTGTTACTTCCCAGACTTTTCAGACTGCTCAAACTTTTAATGCACCCTATGTAACTTTGCCGAGCTATTTACCTAACAATAATATTGAGAATTCGGCACAATATCGCTACGTTACCGCAGTTCCTATGCGAGCGATGGCAACTTTAGCGCAGGTGAGACAGTTTATTCCTACAGCATTTGTGGCTAAATCAGTTCGTGGTGACTATATCTATGCTGGAGGATATCCCAATCGCGATGCGGCTGAATCTTTGAAACATTTCTTGCGATCACAAGGAATAGATGCTCGTGTACTCTATTTCTAAAAATAGCTAGACATAATTAAATATCAAACCCAGAAAACTGTGGCGCACGCTATGCGTGCGCCACAGTTTTCTGGGTTTGAGTTATTCTACTTAAATTATAAACTTTGGGCTAATTATGGACTCGATCTTAAGACAAGGTAGTAAGGGTAGTGCTGTAGCTGAGTTGCAGCAACTTCTCCAAAGCAAAGGATTTTATACTGGCAAAATTGACGGTGATTTTGGCGCTGGCACGACAAATGCTGTCCTAAAATTTCAAAAAGCAAATGGATTAGTGACCGATGGCATTGTTGGTAGTTCTAGTTGGGCTAAGCTGCGTGTGGTTGTTCCGACAACTACATCTCAAGGATTACCAACATTACTACCAGGCTCCAAAGGCTCAGCAGTTGCCCAAGCACAGCAATTACTCAAAGATAAAGGCTATTACCAAGGTCGCATTGATGGAGATTTTGGTATGGGGACAAGGGATGCGATCGCTGCCTTTCAACGCGCCAATGGCTTAACTGTCGATGGCAAAGTGGGAGAGCAAACATGGAAAAAACTGCAAGCCCCCGCGATCACTGAATTAACTCCTCCAGTCACCTTTGTAGAAATTATCCGCCCACCAGCCCCCACCCCTGTCGCTACAGAACCATCTCCCGCTCCTATCCCCTCGATTTTTGTTCCTACACCAACTGGAACATCAGGTAGTACTACCCCTAGTAATCCTGTTGCTCCTAGTCCCGATCCTGCGACTGCAATTCCAACCGCAAGTGCGATTAGTCTCGTTGAAGCGGCGAATAGTTATAGCCGCGCTAGATTACCCAATCAAACTTCTGCCCTTAATAATTTACAAGCAGGTATTGCTCCAGAAATATTGCAGCAATTTTTTCAGCGTTGGCAAATCGCATCGGGGCAAGCAACAACAGCAACATCCTTACAGGAAGCGTTAAGTGGTTACAACAGCGCTCAAATGCTCAACCAAAATCTTGCTCTCCAATGGTTACAAACTCAACTTTTGCCACAATCACTCACTCAGTTTCGCCAAGATTGGTCAAACCTTAATGCAGGTATAGGCACAACCACAACTACGCCATTTACCCCACAGCCCAGTCCAACGCCATCTCCCACTTCTCAGCTTCAACTGATTAACCTTACCGACGCTGTAAAAGTTTATAAACGCGAGGCCAATCAAGTTACTGCATTAGAAAATCTTCAAGCCTCTATCCCTATCCAGACCATGCAACAGTTCTTCCAGCGTTGGTCACTAGCCTCAGAACAAACGGCGATCGCCATTTCTTTGATCGATGCATTTCAAGACTACGACGGTCAGAAATTTCCTAGTCAAATTACCGCTTTACAATGGCTAGAGAAAGAGCTAACCATAGCTAACCTAGAGCAATTCTCACGAGATTGGCAAACAATCTAGACCAACAAAAAAGGGCGCTAAGCGCCCTTTTTTGTTTAAAAATTTACAGCTCCCTGCCGACGCACCAACCAACCCTCCATAGTCCATTCCACTACAGTAGAAGGCAATCCACTACCTAACTGCTCAGTAATATCAATTCCATCACCTAAAGTAATTACTGAGGGAAAAGCCTGATGAATTTCCAGCATCCTACGGTATGGCGGCTGATTACTTTTGTTGGCACTTGTGGTCAGCATTGCTCCTGTTTGCTGCAAAATAGCGATCGCCATTTTGCTATCGGGAATTCGTACACCCAAAGTCTTAAAACCTTGATTTAACTTACAGCCGAGATCGCTAGCAGGTAAAACCAAAGTCACAGCTCCCGCAAAATATTTCTGAGCCACTTGTTCCCAAGTTTCCAGCGCAGGATGACTTATATCTAAAAACGGTAAAAATTCTTGCCAACTCGCCGCCATCAAAATTAACGGTTTATCAGGCGATCGCTGTTTGAGCGTAAAAATATCGGCACTGCGATCGGGACGCACTGCTAAAGCAGGCACAGTATCCGTAGGAAAACTAACTAACTTTCCAGATCTTGCACCCGCCACCAAAGCTGCTGAAGAAACTAAAGCCACTAACTAGTCCTATTCCTAATTTAAGTACTTGTACAAAATAAATTTCCAAACCCTCAAAGTTGCGCCCCGAAAGGGCATAACTTTACAGGTTTGGGTTTGTAATTATTTATGTTCATCCACTTACTAACCACTTACTAACCACTAACTACCGCAGAGATTTCTGAAATCAAGCGTAAATCAACTTGCTTATCTTCTAGTTCTGTGACAATAGCTAATATCCCAGGTCCAAAAAATCGCGTTAATTTATCTTGTTTTTGTTGCCAAGCCACAAAATCCATCAAAGGCGATCGGAAGCGCAAAACTAGACTATAAGCACCTTTCGTTTCTTCAGCTTGAGAAATTTCTTCATAGATGCCAACTAGGACAGGGCGTTCCTCATCCGTAGGACTCATCCCCAATTTTTCTAAAATTTCATCTAAGTGAGCCTTGATCCCATAGCGATAGCGAGTCACATCTTTACGTAACTGCTTTTGGGTTGGAGTTTCTTGTAACTTACGCAAGACCAAAACCGCTTCAGTTTCAGGAACTATCACAGGTGTTGGAGTTACTTCCGATGACTTAAAGGCAAATCCTCCCAGCAAAATCGGAAACCCATAGAAAAATCCGACTAGATTCAAAGTCGAATTGCCCTTTGCATAAGCCCAAAATCCGACTACAAAAAGAATACCGCCAACATATAAACCAATTGAGGCTAGAGATATTTTATTAAGCTTAAGCATAATCAAAAATTAATAATACTTAATAAATGTATCTGTTAAACGGATCTATTTTTTGAAGATCTTTTTAGCGATCGCGTTAATCCAGCCACCGCAAGTTACATAGGATCTAAAACCAAAAAGATTAAAGGCGGTGCTTCGCGACGCTTTTAGTCTTCTATTCTAATGCGAGTGACTGTGGCTATAAATCTCAAAATTTCTTTTGCCAAAAAATTTTTTATAGTTGGGTTTACCATCGTTAGACTATAAATATATAAGTAGGAATTACACTGCATTGACTGAATTCACGAATTGTAAATTACCCCTTAGACAGGTTTTTTGATAATTCTAGGTAGCCAAAGCCACCATTTTTATATTTGGCAAGCTACAATCATCTAGGTGTAATTCCCCGTAGCACAAAGTTTTAGACAGTACGGATCTGAGGAATCTGGCATGAGCAAAACAGCCATCGACCTACCTATTGAAATCAAGTTGCCTGTTGGCAAACTTGGCGGAAATCTCGAAGAAATTGAAGAAGACCTTGAAGACCTTGATGATGATATCGAACTCGAAAAGGACGATTTAATTGATGACTCAGATGAAGACGCTGACATTGAAGATGACCCTGACAAAGCTGGCAAGGCAAGGGGGACTAAAAAACGAGCTAGCCAGACTAAGAAAAAACATTTTACAGAAGATTCGATTCGCCTGTATCTCCAAGAAATCGGACGTATTCGCCTACTTAGAGCCGATGAAGAAATTGAGCTAGCTAGAAAAATTGCCGATCTGCTTGAACTAGAGCTAAAACGTGAAGAATTAGCTACCGAAGTTGATTGTCATCCCGATGATGTAAGGGAACCAGACTGGGCGATCAAAATGGGGATGCCCCTTGGAGAGTTTCGCAAACGTCTCCACTCTGGTCGCCGCGCCAAAGACAAAATGGTGCAGTCCAACCTGCGTCTAGTGGTATCGATCGCCAAAAAGTACATGAATCGCGGGTTGTCTTTCCAAGATTTAATCCAAGAGGGCAGTTTAGGCTTAATCCGTGCCGCCGAGAAGTTTGACCATGAAAAAGGTTATAAGTTCTCGACCTATGCGACATGGTGGATTCGTCAGGCGATTACCCGTGCGATCGCCGATCAGTCCCGTACTATTCGTCTCCCTGTTCACCTTTACGAAACCATTTCACGGATTAAGAAAACTACCAAGTTACTTTCCCAAGAAATGGGACGCAAGCCAACCGAAGAGGAAATCGCCACTCGCATGGAGATGACGATTGAAAAACTACGGTTTATTGCCAAATCCGCTCAGTTGCCGATCTCTCTAGAAACGCCAATCGGTAAAGAAGAAGACTCTCGCCTCGGTGACTTCATTGAGTCCGAAGGTGAAACGCCTGACGATCAAGTTGCTAAGAGCCTTTTGCGTGAAGATCTTGAAAGCGTGTTGGGAACCCTTAGTCCCAGAGAACGCGATGTCTTACGTTTGCGTTACGGGCTTGATGACGGTCGCATGAAGACCCTCGAAGAAATTGGACAAATCTTCAACGTTACCCGCGAACGCATCCGCCAAATCGAAGCTAAGGCTCTCCGTAAGCTGCGTCATCCTAATCGTAATAGCGTACTCAAAGAATATATTCGCTAAAAACTAAAGGTGGCGCTTTGCACCACCTTTAGTTTTTGAAAGTGATCGCTAAACAGGTGTTATAATTGGAAGCCTGTGAAAAAATGACATCCTTTGAAACTAAATAAGTAAGTAACGGTTATGACAAAACGTACTCTACGCGGTAGTGTCCGCAAAAAGAAGCGCACCTCTGGATTTCGTGCCAGAATGGAAACTCCTACAGGTCGTCGTGTAATCAAAGCTCGTCGTAGCAGAGGTCGAGTTCGCCTCACAACTGTATAAGCTGCCATAAGATCAGCTACTAACAGATTTAATTCACAATCATTATTTGTACTTGATTTGCAATTGTTAATCTCTAGTGCTTCCTAACCAAAACCGTCTACGGCGGCGAGAAGACTTCGCGAAAGTATATGCCAAAGGCGATCGATACAGAGGCACTTACTTAAGCTTGCGAATTCTTTTTGATAGCAGCGATCCATTTATCAAGATAGGCATAGTTGTCAGTAAAAAGGTCAGCAAGTTGGCGGTAACCCGTAATCGATTTAAGCGTCAACTTCGCGCTATTTTTCGACAACTTCTGTCACAATTGAAACATGGATTGCAAATAGTTGTAACAGTGACTACTGTTCAAAGCAAGCCAAGTTATCAAGAACTTTGGGATGACCTAAGGAATTTATTAGCAAAGGCGAAGGTTTTGCATGGCAGTTAAAGAGGAAGTTTATTATGAAGGCGCACCTCACATTGGCGATCTAATTATTAGTTTGCTGATGAGTATTTTTGTGATCACAATTCCATTTGGTGTTGCTGCGATCGCAAGAGCATTGTGGGTACGTTATCGCATCACTAACCGACGCATTACCGTCACAGGTGGTTGGCGAGGTCAGACTCGCACAGATATTGTGTATGCGGAAATTGCCAAAATTGTCACGGTTCCTCGCGGTCTAGGCAGTTGGGGTGACATGGTACTAACCCTCAAAGATGGTTCCCGCCTTGAACTAAAATCTTTGCCTAAATTTCGTGAGACATACGAATATATCGAATCGAAGCTAAGCCTCAAAGCGCAAGACATAAGCGGCGCGATCGGTGGCAAAGCCTAAAATATTTACAGATCGTTCTTGAAGACTAAAATCTTGGGCGATCTTAATTTTCATGAGTGATATTAGTTATCATTCGGATGCAAACCCAACAGTAAAGTAGAAAATGGATTTCGGTGTAGGTTTTCTTTCCAACAACATAATGTTGCCTTTCCTAGATTTTTTCTACGGCATCGTGCCGAACTATGGATTGGCAATTATTGCATTAACGTTGGTTGTCCGTTTTGTGTTGTTCCCTGTTAGTGCCAATCAGCTTCGCAGTATGCGGCGCATGAAAATCGCTAACCCTGTGATGCAACAAAGAATCAAAGAAGTTCAAGAGCGCTATAAAAGCGATCCTGCTAAGCAGCAGGAAGAGCTAGCCAAAGTTAACTCGGCAAACTTCAAAGAATTTGGCAATCCTTTGTCAGGATGCCTACCTGCAATAATTCAATTACCAATCCTGTTTGCGTTGTTTGCAACCCTCCGAGGATCGCCCTTTGCTGACATTAACTATTCTCTAAACTTTCAGATCGCCACTCCTGAGAATGCTGCTCAGATCCAACATCAGCCTTTCACTTCTCCTAGCCAAAACGTTTACTTTGCCGATCGCGTGCACTTCCCAGTTCTGGCTACCGCAGTAAACGGTACAAACATAGCGATCGGTGAGCAATCCAAGATTGTTCTACAAACTTCTCAAGGCAAAGATTTCAATGCTCTTGCTACTGAATATCCAGATGTAGAGCTAACTACTAGGTGGAAAGTTACTAAGGGGCAGGACTTAGTTGAGGTTCTAGAAGATGGAACCGTAATTGCTAAACAAGCTGGTGATGTGACCGTTCAAGCGACAGTACCCGGACTAGCATCGAACAAAGGTTTCTTGTTTATCAAGGCTCTTGGCAAAACAGGTGTCACCAATGCTGACGGCAGCATTAACTGGGATATTGTGATCATGGTCTTGGGCTTTGGCATTAGTCTCTATGCCAACCAAAATATTTCTAGTGGCTCCACTCCTAAGCCTAGCAATCCCTCTCCTGAGACTTCGCAACAGGACACAATGAACAAACTCACACCAATTATTTTCTCTGGTATGTTTTTGTTTTTCCCCTTGCCATCAGGTGTAATGCTTTACATGTTGATAGCCAATATTTTCCAGACCTTACAAGCCTTTATTGTTGCTAAAGAGCCACTTCCTGAAAACTTGCAAAAATTAGTTGCGGTTTCGGCAAATTCTGCGCCTACTGCCAAGGCTACTAAAGCCGACTCTAAATCTACAGTATCTAGTAAATCTGAACCGACTAAGACTGTTGAGGCAAAAAATAAACAGACAGTTGTTGTTGACGATAAAGACAAAGATACTAAGAGTCCCACTAAGTCTGCTTTACCCTTTGAGCCTAATTCTTCTAATAAGAAAAAGAAAAAGGGTTCTTAATTAAATTGGAAATTGGGTGACGCGATGCGTCACCCAATTTAGTATTGAAATTACATTTAATAGAAATTTGATCGGGCAATTTTAAAGTTTATGGAAGATACTTCAGCAAGTGCAAATTGGCTGCAAGAGCTTTTAGGGTTGATGGGTTATACAACATCGGTTGATATTCGTCTTACGGAAGCATCTCCAGAACAGATTACGGCTAGTTCTAAGAACTATTGGCTAGAGATAAATGCTGATAGTCTACAGGAGCAGCAAATTCAAAGGTTGATTGGTCGGGATGGCATAGTACTTGACTCGTTACAATATTTGGCTAGTATTCTGCTGAATCTCCACTTACCTGTAGAAGAAACAACAGAGCAGAAAAATCATAATTTTTACACCGTGGAATTGAATGGCTATCGGTCAAAACGTTTAACTGATTTGCAATCCTTAGCCGAACAAGCCGTGCAACAAGTACGTGAAACAAAAACTGAGTTTGCCA
This sequence comes from Pseudanabaena sp. CCNP1317, assembly GCF_034931345.1. NCBI lineage: Bacteria > Bacillati > Cyanobacteriota > Cyanophyceae > Pseudanabaenales > Pseudanabaenaceae > Pseudanabaena > Pseudanabaena sp. CCNP1317. The sequence continues at coordinate 43,513 of NZ_JAYGIF010000013.1, forward strand.
TTAAACAATTGTCGTCAGCCGATCGCCGCTATATTCACCAGCTCTTAGAAGAATTTCCAGATATTGAAACCCATAGTCAGGGTCGAGAGCCAAATCGTCATTTGATTGTTAAGTTAGTGAACAGCTAATGGAAAAGTTATACATCCCTCAGATTGCCAAAGCCGTAAACGCAACTGAAGAATTTGAATTTAAAGAATTTATCGAAGGGTTAGAAACATTAACGCCTGTGCAAGGGGTAATTAGTGTGCGCCATGTGGGTTCTTTTATTGAGGTCAGTGCTAAAGCTTCGACGATTATGACTTTGACCTGCGATCGCACATTGGTGCAGTTTAACTACAGGTTGGCGATCGACAATTCTGAGATGATTTGGCTGGCTGAGCCATTACCAGAAAGCGAATATCCTAGAGAGCGAGAAATTGAAACAGGCGACTTAGTGGAGTCTCTAGCTCCATCTGGTTATTTTGACCCTGCAACATGGTTATATGAGCAGTTATTGTTAGCTATTCCCTATCCCAAGATTGCACCTGATGCCCCTGCCCTTGAGGTTACAGATACGAATAGTCTTGACGGTTCCAAAGCTCCTATAGATAAGCGGTGGGAAATTTTAAATTCTTTAAAACTACCCGAATAATACCAAAATCCAAAAGACAAGTGGCGGCGCAAAGCACCGCCACTTGTCTTTTGAGTCAAAGGTCATGCTTTGCACGACTTTTTTGTTAACGTGACGTGAGTTCGATATAGCCATTTGAGTCTTGCTTCGCACGACTCAAATGGCGAAAAATGGTAAGAATCGCTTAGCGATTCTTACCATTTTTTGCTTTCGTCGAACTGGCGTTTTGTTATTCAGCGCAAGCAAATAACTTTTCTAGTTGTGATTTTTCTGTGGGATTTTCGATGGTTTGTGCGATTTCTTTTGCTTGATCATGTTGACCGATCGCCCAATAGGTACTACTGATATCCGAGTAGGCTCTAGAGCGAATGTTGGGATCAGAGGCAGTTTTTGCGATCGCCAGACTCTCTTGGAGAATCGGTTCCACTTTATCGGTTAGACCAAATTCACCATAGGTACTTGCGATAATGTTGAGCGCAAAGAGACGATCAACTGGGTTTTGGAGATTTTTGGCGATCGCCAAGGATTGCTCCCAAGCTTTGCTAGCCAAATCTATCGATTTGATAGCTTGATATTGGCGACCAATCTCCACTAATAGAGTAAAAACATCAAGCGAAGGAGCCACGGTGCTTAATCCTTGCAAACTTTGATCAAATAATTTAATTGCTTCATCGTTTTTTTGATCTTTGGCATAGGCGATCGCCACATTAGCAATGCCGACACTTTTCTCAATTGACGTAGGATCAAGATTGCTGATTACTTCTAGAGCCTTTTCATACTGCTTTGATGCTAAATATTGACTGGCAACTAGAAACAACGATCGCGTTTTCAAGAGTTCCGCATTCGCGAATGCGGCTTGTTCGACATCTTTAGGATCGGGTATAGCCTTTTCCTCTTTAGGCAGATCATTTTTTAGAGCTTTATTGGCTAGCTTAGGCGCAGGTTTTTTAGCGGTTTTGGCATTCTTGGCGGCTTCCTTTGCCGAAGAGATGGCATTATCACGGATCGCGTCAAATTCTTGAAAAACCGCATTTAGTGAAGCGATCGCCTTTGTATGGTTTCCAGCCTGTGCGTAGCTACCTGCAATTTCAACTCTTGCTCTAGATTTGATATTGCGATCTTCAATCATAGGTAACAAGTCGGTTGCTGCTGAGATCGAGGCTTCAGAATTGAAATCATCACCAATCTCAGTATAAGCATTGGCGATCGCGGCAAAAGCTCGCGATCTCACATAGGCATCAATAATTTCAGGTGTTGCCTTAGTGGCATCAGCTAGTAGATTTTGAGCAATATCCTTCTTACCAGCTTCTCCATAGGCTTGAGCGATTTTGATATTTGCAAAAACTCTATCGACAGGATCGGGCAAATCTTTGGAGATCGCTAAAGCATTACCTAAAGCATCTACTGCCAACTTAGGCTGTGAAGCTTTGGTAAGACGACCTGCTGTATCTAATAGGGCAAAAGCTTTGAGCGATGGCGTATTAATTGTATTTGCGGTGGTTAAGCTCTTTTCTAAAACCTTCTTGGCTTGGTCTGGACGCTGCAATTCTAAATATTTGCCTGCGATTTCAGTGTAGGCAGCCACCTTTGCTTCGGGAGATGTTCCTGCATCAGCTAATGACACAAAGCACTGAAGTGGCACACCTTGAAATTTTGGTTCTCCAGCCTTTTTGGGACTAGCAGCCCATACTGCACCTGTTGTTGTCAGATTGACTAACAATGCTAAGCAGCCAGCTAGAAGCCGCATCCATATTTTTCGCATAGTTAATTTTGTCCTTGCGTTGATTATTACGTGAAGATCTCTTGGATTCTACCCAATTCGTTAGCGATCGCAGCTAAATATATACTTCAGCATAGTTTAAAAAACATTTCTAAAGCCTGTGGCGATCGCTGCGCGATCGCCACAGGCTTTATCAAAAAGCCAAAGACAAGTGGCGGTGCAAATCTCCGCCACTTGTCTTTGGCTTTTTGATTTGGATGTCTTTACGAATATCAAGTTTATCTGTCTAAAGACAGAAAATATAAGGAAAGATTGTGAATACCTCAATAATCTGTTACATTACTAAATATAAGTTAACTAATTACAAAGGTAGTTCGATTATGTCTGACGAAAGCCGTAACGTATGGAATTGGGGTTTTACTTCTGGTGCTGAAAACTGGAATGGACGCTTGGCAATGATCGGTTTTGTATCTGCATTAGCGATCGAACTAATCAGCGGTCAAGGTGTACTGCACTTCTGGGGCATTCTATAATTTTTTAAGATTTTGCCAATAAAAAATCCTCGACTAGTCGAGGATTTTTTATTGGCAAAATTAAGGCTGTATAAAGCTTTTAGTTTTATTCAGCTTCAGTAGCAGCAACGGCTACTGGCTCTTCCGCATCAGGAACAATCGCTTCAGCATCTTCAGCTTCCACAGCTTCTGGCTCAAGTTTGATCGTCATATAACGAATTACATCGTCTGCTAGACGCATAGATTTTTCTAGGCTCTCGATGGTTTTAGGAGTTGCTGTGTAATTTACTTGGATGTAAATTCCTTCGCGATGACCTTTAATGTCATAGGCTAATCTCCTTCTGCCACGATGTTGAATCGTAATGTCTTCGGATTCTTGTTGTACTAAGAAATCTTGATATTTGGCGATCGCGGCATCAGCTTCCTGATCGGGAAGATCGGGACGCAGAATATACATGGTTTCGTACAAACGCTTAACAGTCATCTAATTTTTTTCCTTACGGTCAGTATTTGGCTTCTATTGATTTAGTTCTAGAAGCAAGGATCTACTATTATAACGCTTCAAGCCAATAGATCAACACAAAATCCTAAAATGCTAGCAATTCTCATTATAGAAATCGATTTTTTGAAAGACCGCCGTTGGCGGTCTTTCAAAAAATCGATTTTTGTGTTTTCAGCGCAACAAATGATAGAAACACAAAAATCTTTTTCAATAATGAATGAGAATTTTTCTAAAATGTGATATTCCTTTCTCACCCAAAAGTTAGTGGTGCGGCGCTTCGCACTGCATCACTAACTTTTGAGCTTTAGAAACCATTTAAGAATTACTTTCTGCGGTCAAAATTTCTAAGAGATCCCCCTCAATCCCCCTTTTTAATCACTTATAGCTGTAGTCAGTCTTGTTAGGACATAAAATCCAAATAGTGTGAAGTGGAGCGAAGCGCCACTTCACACTATTTGGGTTTTGATTTGTGAAGACAATATATTTGCCCCTGAATTTTATATGTTAATCGTATAATTAAACAATAATATAGATCATTAAGCCCCGTATGCTCAATGGCAATTAGAGGCAGATAGAGTGAACCCCATGACAGTGAAAACTAATAAGATCGCTGATGTCTTGATTGTTGAAGATGAACTAGTTACTGCAAATGCACTCTCAGATGTTTTATCAGATTTGGGCTATAGAGTTTTGGCGATCGTGGATAGTAGTGATAGTGCCATCTCTTTTATTCATAATAATGTTCATCATATTCATCAGAAATTACCAGATGTTATTTTGATGGATATTAAATTGAGGGGTGGAGATAGTGGTATCACTGCAACTAATGAGATTCATAAAATAGCACCTATCCCCGTAATCTACTTAACTGCTTTTAGCGATCCTGAGACTTTAGAAAAAGCGATCGATACTTCTCCCTATGGATATCTCACTAAGCCACTGAGATACGGGGAAGTGAACGTAGCAATTATGCTAGCTTTAAAGAAGCACCAAGAAGAAAAAATATTGCAAGAAGCTTTGGACAAAGAAAAAGATCTGCATATTTTAAAATCTCGGTTACTTGCCATGGCATCCCATGAATTTTCCACTCCAATGTCGGTAATTAGATTATTGATTTGGAAACTACAAAACTTTGAAGAGCAATTAACTAAAGAAAGTAGAGCTAAAAATCTTGCTTCTATTCAGTCAGCAATTAAAGATATTAATTGGTTACTTGAAGAGGTTAAGTTTATTGCTTGTTCTGAATCAGGAAAATTTCCATTTAGCCCTGAAAATGTGGATGCAATTACCTACTGCCAACAATTGGTTGATAGCTTTCAGACAGAAGATAGTACACGCAAGTGTCGAATTAAGTTTCATAGCCAAGGTCAATGCCAAAAGTTAAAAGTTGATAAAAAGCTGCTATGGCACATATTTATGAATTTAATTTCTAATGCCATTAAATATTCCTACGAAGGAGGCACTATTGATGTGGAGGTAATATGTGAGTCCAAGCAATTATTTCTAAGTATTTGTGATCATGGTATTGGCATACCTAAAGAATATTTGAATAATCTATTTTTACCATTCTTAAGAGCTGAAAATGTTGGCAATGTTAAAGGCTTGGGGATGGGATTGTATATAGTAAAACAAGCTGTAGAAGCTCACTCAGGAAAAATAGCAGTGGAAAGTGAAGTGAATATGGGTACAAAGTTTACAGTCGTTTTACCTTCAGCAGATAATTTATAAAAGTATAATAAATCGATGACAGTAGAAATTCAAAGCTATAATTTTTGTTTTTATATCTTTAGGAATAACTCTTGAGGATTATTTTTTATCCTTGATTTAAAGCAATAATCTAATAACCCTAGAAAAAATCATAACTTGTAAGGTAGACGGAGTAAGAATTTCCCACTTTTAGTAAGTTCTTAAGGGTGTAGTAACAGCAAATCGAAAGTGTATTTAACAATACTTTACATATTTAGCAAACAGATGTAAGGTTTTATGCATGTTAAAAGTCTGTATCAATTTTCCTTTATTACGGCATAAACCATGTTTCCTAAAGGAGGTAACGGCATGACAGAACTAGGGATGAACTGGAAAGATTAATTATCGACTGCTTACTAGTTGTGAACAACGTGACTAAACTAAAACTTTTTAAAACTCAACGCATATAAAAGTTTGGTCACAAGTTGCTTGCAAACAGATTATTTACCGTCTCACAAAATTTACTTTGAGTAAGTTTTAGTTAGCGGCATAGACTAACAAACTTGCATCAATACTAATTAGTAAAACTTGTGAGACCTCAATATTGGAGGTTTTATGAATGTTCGTGGAAAAACAGCTCTAATTACTGGAGCTTCGAGGGGTATTGGTCGGGCGATCGCTTTAGAACTAGCTCAACAGGGTGCAAAATGCCTAATTTTGGTAGCCCGCGATCTAGAACGCTTAAACTCTGTTGCCTCAGAAGTGGAAGCTCTAGGTATCGAAGCGGTGAGCTTACCGCTCGATCTATCGCAGACAATCGAGGTAAATATTGCGATCGCCCAAGTATGGCGTGATTGTGGTCCAATTGACATTTTGGTGAACTGTGCTGGTGTAGCGCATCAATCATCATTTTTGCGATCGCGCCTTCAAGATGTGCAATCCGAACTTGAAGTTAACTTGCTGGGTATGTATGCAATCACGAGAATGGTAGCCCGACGGATGGCAGTGCAGCGCCATGGCAGAATCATCAATGTTTCTAGCCTCATGGGTAAAGTAGCTGCGCCGACTATGGCAACCTATTCCGCTACTAAGTTTGCGATCTTAGGATTCACTCAAGCTCTGCGTGGTGAATTGGCTGCTTATAACATTAAAGTATCAGCGTTACTTCCATCGCTTACTGATACAGATATGGTTCAGGATTTGGAATGGTTTCGTTGGGTGTCCTTGATGACTCCAAAGCAAGTAGCCAAAGCGTTAATCGCTGGATTAAAACATGAAACTCCTGAAATCCTTGTCGGATGGCAGAGTCATATGGCCGTCTGGTGTCATCGCCTATTTCCATTTCTAATGGAAAAGATCTTGCTAATTGCTGCTCCTAAAGTCGGCTAAAGAAAGAGAAAGAAGCTTTGCTTCTTTCTCTTTCTTTCTCTTTTTGATGGCGAGATCACGAGGCCTTTTTTAGAACAGATAATATTAATCATCGCCTATTCACTACAAGCTCAAATAATCTGATATAACGTGAGTTCGATATAGCTATTTGCGGCGTGCAAAGTACGCCGCAAATGGCGAAAAATGGGAAGAATCGCTAAGCGATTCTTCCCATTTTTCGCTTTCGTCGAACTGACGTTGATATAGAATGGGATTATTTATCATCAGTAAGGATTGATGCTAATATTTCAGGGGTTAGTCTATTACTTGCGGCTTCATCTGCAAGAGCATCCATGCTTTGCATAAGTGATATTCTTTTTAGTTCTTGTTACACTAATAGAGTAAATAAGTATTCAATTTTCTTTCGTTGCTCAGAATTTATTTTGCTGTACTCTCTAGCAATATCTTCATCTACTTGAATAGCGATCGCTTTTATAGCTTTTGTCTTGCTCCAATAACGGGTAAGCCTTGTTTTTCGCGATCGGCAAGTTCTAGATTTAGTTCTAGCAATTTACTCAAAATATCGTCATATTCGCTGAAGCCGTAGGCTTGCAGGACGAGTTGATCAAGTTTGGCATGGAGTTTATAAAGTTGGCTGGCGGGTTCGTGAAATAATTCGTTGTAGAGTTTGGTGATACCGTATTGTTTTCTCTCCATTTGTTGACTGCGATATTGATGAAGTTCTTGCATGGCAGCGCGAATTTTTTCAATGTTTTGTTTCACTTTTTTTGAACTACTTGTATTAATCTGGGGAAATGGAAAAGTTTCAAAACAGGAGTTATGTGTGTAACTGATACGATCTTCAAGGGTAGACATTTGCGCTTCCATCCAAATTCGATGGGATCTTGATGTCAGAATCCCCAAAACATAGAAATCTTCACTAGCAACGATTCTGGTTCTCGCATTCGGCAACCACTCACAGGAACAAGGTAAAAAGATCGCCCATTTTGAGGTTTGAGGAACTGCAAAATATTGAGAGAGTGATTCTAAGGCTTGGCGCATAGCGGGCCTTTTTTCGCCTAATTGCCACCAATATGTCTGATAAGTCTGGCGGCGGTTAAAATCTCTTTCAGGTTTAACTTCTGCCCTTACCCATTGGAATGGTTGGATATATTCACTTGCTTCTTCAATACTCATATCGTTAAAGTCAATAATCCAATTTTTTAGCCCCTCGTATGGATTTTCCACTAGGTCATTACCTTCTAGAAAAGGACGGATCACCTTATGGTTATCTTTATTAACTTTATTCCATTCTTCTACTTGTGGTAATGAAATAATAAAGCCTTTCCCAATCGGTGTTACACCCGTAAAACAAAGATTTAAATTAGCCTTTAATCTTACGGCTTGAGATACATCTATTTCCGCTTGCAAAGATGAATTGATTCTCAAGACAGTTTTACTGTCAAGGATATACCGATTGGGCTGTCGCTTGCTCCAATTGACGATACTGACATGGACTGCTGCATCCCCAGACCATGCTTGGGTGGAAACTGCATCATAGATATAGCCGCCATTTTGAGAAATATAATCAAGGGAAGCAGCACGACTTTTTCCTTGACTAATGGAATTTGTGGCAACTAAACCAGCCCTTCCGTTCTCAACTAAATTGTCGTGAGCAATCCGAAACCAATAAGAGCAGAAATCAACGGAATCTTTGACATCTGGAAATTTGGCAAATACTCGATTTATATATTCATCACCTAAGTTTAAACGTATTCTCTTGCCACCCAAAAATGGTGGATTGCCAATAATTGCATCAGCTCTAACCCAATCCGTAAACAAAGCATCCTTACAAACAATATTCTGATCTAACATATCTAAAGGCAAAGAAGACTCAGGCAAATTTAACTTCTTCATCGCCACACCGCGCCCGATCATCAGCGTCACCTTTGCCAACTCCACCGCAAACGAATTAATATCCATTCCAAAAAACTGCTGTGGAGTCACCAAAGACATATAGCCTCGTGTTGGATCAAGCTCCTGCAAACGTTGCAACAAATCAAACTCCACTGACTTCAATTCCTGATAAGCCACATACAAAAAGTTTCCTGAGCCACAGGCAGGATCGAGAATCTTGTAATCCCTTAATTCCTGATGCAAAGCTTGCAACTCCGTCAAAGTATGCGCTGCACTAATGCGATCGCGCCAATAATCCGCGATCGTCGGTAACACAATCCGCTTAATATCCCCCTCAGAAGTAAAATGAATCCCATGAGCATGACGCTTTTTTTTACCTTCATCGGACTGAAAAGCACCCTCAAAAATATTGCCAAAAATCGAAGGGCGTACCTTAGACCAATCCGCACCTGCCGCCGCTTCCAAGATTTTTAACTCACCAATTTGCAGTTCAATCGGATGGATTTCCTTAAACAAACCACCATTAAAATACTGCACTTCCTGATAGCGACCCGCAGGAGTCACGCCCACCGCATTCATTGCCTGAAACAAGCCACCCAAAACATCAAAGGAACTCAATTTTTGATCAATGCAATCCTTCACACATTTCGTAAACAAATTATCAGGCAACAGATCCAAATCTTCCGCAAACATCGCTAACACGCATTGCAATACAAACCGTTGCGCTTGCAATTCTGAATATTCGCGCCACCTGCGATCGCGCCCTCTCTCAAGCAAAGCATTATACAAATCCCCCAACCGTCGCGCCGCCTTCTCCGTAATCACCGTCTGATTATTCCGAAATAAAGGCGTAGTCTTACTACCACGCATAAAACTAAAAGCAGACTCACATCTTGGCAATTCTTCTAAATGGATAATATCAACAGGTTCATCGGACTGATTATCAAAATCATAAATATGGAACTCATCAAAATTGCAAAACATCACATATCGCGGACGGTTCTCTTTTTTTAAACGCAAATAATAGCGCCCAGCCTGTTCCCAAATTTGGCGATCGCGCAAATCCACCCCCCGACTCTTCATCTCGATCAAGATCCGTCCATCCCAAACCAGATCTGCAAAACCCGTTTTCCCAGTCTTGCTGCTATTTTTGATTACTTCCTCATACCTTGCCCCCGCCTCCAACACGCCGCCATGTCCAAACGCCTGAAAAAACCGATCTAAAAAAGTTTGCGCCTCACTCTTCTCGCTCCCCTTAATATTTGCTGTGACAAAAGCCACAAAATCAGTCAGATTTTCAATGCGATCAGCCATGAGTAAGCTCTTAGATTTGCAAAAAATTTATCTAAATCAAATCTTAGCAAAGTATACAAACAATAGCGATCGCCTTGCTAATTCGTGATGATGGATATGGGCGATCGGCTTGTTCTTCCCCACGTTGCTGATAGACAATCCCATCGCGTTCAACGGTATAGACCATAGGGAGATCGTGACTCAGCAAGAAATAATCAGACACTCCATCGTTACAGCGAATCCCGATATTTCATTGACTCAGCGATTCTTCCCATTTTTCGCCATTTGCGTCGTGCGAAGCACGACGCAAATGGCGATATCGAACTCACGTTAATATAACTCGTACTTCATTAACTGACAGGGCAAAGCTCCATTAAGTACGGCTGTTCGTTCAGCACACTTCAATCCAATTGTTTGTGATAGTTGCTTATTGCCACTCAAGACAAAAGCTGTCCATCCCTTAAAGCGTTGTTTGAGAACATTCCCTAACTGCTTATAAAAAGCACCCAAATCACTGTCACGACCTAATCTCTCCCCATAAGGAGGATTGCAAAATAGCACTCCACTATCAGCAGGAGCAACTACTTCCGCAAGGTCTAATGCTGAGAAATAAACATGATTGGATAAGCCGCAATTTTTGGCATTGATAATTGCTTGATCCACCACTTCAGGATTGCGATCGCTGCCCCAGATTGGCGCAGGCAAAGCATCCAAACGACTATCATCCGCTTCTTGAATCAGTTTTGCCAAAAGCTCCTGATCAAAATCTAGCCAAGTCTCAAAGCCAAAATGATCGCGAAACATTCCAGGGGCTATATTCAGAGCTTTTAAACTTGCTTCTAATGGCAAAGTTCCTGAACCGCAGAGGGGATCGTAAAACATTTGATCGGGTTGCCAGCCTGACATCTGGATTAGGGCAGCAGCGAGGGATTCCTTTAGTGGTGCGGCTCCTACTGCGGGACGATAACCGCGACGGTGCAAGCTATTGCCAGAGCTATCGAGACTGACCGTACAGCCATTGTCATCAATATGTACACCGATTCGGACATCCGCTTCCTGTACATCCACATCCGATCGCTCGCCAAATTTCTCCTTCTGTTGATCGACGATCGCATTTTTTACCTGTAAAGCCGTGAAATGCGTATGATTAAGGTGATCATTTTTCCCAGTTGCATTCACCGCCAAAGTCATTTCAGGTGTGAGAAATTCTGACCAGTCGATCGCTCTAATTCCTTGATAAAGATCATCAGCATCAAGGCAATCAAATTGATCGAGATGCATCAAGATCCGAAATGGTAGACGCGCCCAGAGATTGACCCGATAAAGCAAAGTGCGATCGCCTTCAAAGCTAACACCGCAAAATCCTGCCTCAACGGAATGTGCGCCCAGTTGTTCTAGTTCCTGTGCTGCAAGTGCTTCTAAGCCTCTTGCCACAGTTGCAAAGTATTGATTCATTTTTAAAATCCAGAGTAGATATGCGGTGCAAAGCGCCGCATATCTACATATTTAATAGCAATTCACAAAAGTGTGACAACACCTTTGTGAAGTAAAAACTAAACCCAGTAAGGGTTTTCAACACACAAAACAGCGTAGCCGTTTTGTGTGTTGGGATAAACAGGCTAGGATGGACTCTAACCATCGACCGATCGCTTAGAAGGCGATTGCTCTATACAACTGAGCTACTAGCCCAAACAATTTCACGGTTTATTATACTACAACAAAACTTTGTCTTTTGGGAATATTTATTTAAAGAGGTTGCCAAAAAAACTTATCTAAAATCAACTACTAATTCGCAGCATTCGGAGAGGAAATCATGAATATCTACTGAAACAGTGTAATCAATCGTGATACAACCTGTAAAGATGTTTGAAAATCAGGTCGCTCATTATCTTCTGCATAGGACATTCCTAATACAAAACGGTCGTATTCCTTTTCATACAGAGGATCGTTTATCAATTTTTCAAGCATTAGCTGGAATCGCTGAATATCTGGTAATTCACCTGTTCCTGATTTTTTGTCTCGTTTAGCATCTTTACTCAGACACTTTCTTGCTAGTGATGTGAATTGATTGGACTGATGGATGATTTTTTCTAAAGCTACAAGGTCATGTAGATGTCGTACAAATGTCGGGTCATCCTTGCCACTTTGCCGATCCCTTGCGGCTACTCTCCAGACCAGCGCACTTAACTTGTCTGCGGCTGTTTCAACAGGAGAAACGCAGGGTATTGAAATAACTTCAGGCTCTTGGTCTTGAGCCTGTGCAACAAATGATTTTAGAGTTCTCTTCTCAAAAGATAAAGCAGGTGGCTCAAATGTCACTTCTAATCTAATGTTAGGACGAAGTGATGCAGATGCGGCAAATAGATGTTGATAGGTAATTTCACATTTGAAGAATCTTGATCCATTCTCACTTTTGATGTCGTCTTCGTAAATTGACCAGTTTCCGCTACTTCGACGGATTGCCTCAATAATAAGCACACGATAATTGCGGAAATCATCCCGCTTATAATTTTGTGCATTTGAAACTTTAAAGTCGATATCTTCTGAAAAACGCTGGATTAGCTGATACCCCTTGGATAAGCTTGTCCCACCAGAGAAAACTAGTTGCATTGTGGAATATTTAACTTCTGAGATCGCCGCAATAATTTGTATGGCATACCAGTCCTTTTCAACTAGAGATGCGTCAACAGCAAGCTCAGCAGCAATCGCCTCAATTAATTCGGTATTAATACTATTAATAGACAAGCTCAAAAGTTATATATTTCCCGTCGTATCCAATTTTACGTGTAATGCGCTCCTTGACTCCAATAACTCGACCTGTAGGGACTTGCGTAGTCTCTTGGCTGTTATAGCTTTTCTCAAAACTAGAAGGAAAAGTTGGTATCTTATACAAACGTTCCAATGCGTCAGTCGCAAGAATACGAATACCTATACGAGGAATGGAACGCTTTGAAATAGGAGAGATCATCGCTTTTGCGTACAAGCCATAGCCAATTCTTATGAGTTTACCTTGTAAGATTAGACGACGTAAAACTCTTCCTACCTGAGCGTAACCGCCAAGTAACTCAAAGTCTTTGCGGATAAAGACTTCGCTAACACTATCGTCGATCAGTTGCAAAATTCTTTCTTCTAAATCTTTACTGCAATTCATAATGCCCTCAATATAAAGGCTGTAAAAGTGCAACGTTACCTACAAAGATACGGCAATTTTAAGCTATCGTCAAATATCCTTAAATAGACTACAGTTGAAAAAATTGATATTGTTCTTGAAAAAACATTTTAGGGTTTTGTTAAAAATTACTTTTTAAACCACCTAAACAAATTGCTAGAGTGCAATGATAGAAAAACTGTATTAATAAAATTGATTGAAATTAGTAAATATTTATGGATAGTACATTAGCGATCGCATACCTTGGGGCCTTAGTTGTGCTGCTAGCTGGGGTTAGCTGGTTAGTTATCCGCCAGATTTTGAAAGCCCGTAGTTTAGAAAATGTAATTTCTGACCTCCAACCTAAGCTCCAAAAGGAAAAAGGTACACCCGAAGACTATTACCAACTTGGTAGCGTTTATTTGCGAAAAAAACTCTATGCTCAAGCCATCGTCCTATTTAACAAGGCACTGAAAGAAGGTGGTGATAACGTTCCTGAGGTTTATAACGCACTGGGATTTTCCTATTTTTCGCAGGAACAGTACGATCTAGCGATCAAAAATTATAAAGAGGCGATCGCTTTACAAGAGGGTTATGTAACTGCCATCAATAATCTTGGTCATGCCTATGAAAAGAAAAAATTGCTACCACAAGCGATTGAGATGTATGAACAAGTTGTAAAACTGGATGAAAAGAATGAAACAGCCAATCGCCGCTTAACTTCTCTACGCAAACAGGTTGTACCAACTGCATCATAAAAAAAAGGGACGCGTAGCGTCCCTTTTTTTATTGCTTGGATTCAATCAATCCGCCACCTAGCAACAAATCATCTCGATAAAATACCGCCGCTTGTCCAGGAGCGATACTAAATTGGGGTTCGTCAAAGACAATCCTTGCCCGATCGCCTTCAATCGGAATCACAGTTGCATTGGCTGGAACCGTGCGATAACGAACTTGCACCTCGGCATGAAAAGGAACTTCGGTAGGTGCGATCGATACCCAGTTAACTTGATGGATGGTGCATTCTTTATCATGGGCTTCTGAGCGATCACCTACAACTACTTCGTTTTTAATAGGGTCAAGGGCAATCACATATAAGGGGTTTGCCGCTGCTACGCCTAGCCCTTTGCGTTGACCGATGGTGTAGTGATAAGTACCATCATGCTCGCCCAAAATATTGCCTTGCGTATCAACAATCTTGCCTTGGATAGGTGTGAGATATTTATCCAGAAATGCTTTCATCGAGCCATTGGCTTCAACTAAGCATAAGTCCATACTTTCAGGCTTTTCGGCAGTGGCTAAGCCAAACTCAGCAGCAATTTTGCGGGTTTCGACTTTAGTGGTGTCGCCCAAGGGAAAAATACAGCAGCTCAGTTCTTCTTGCCCGACTTCGTACAGAAAATAAGATTGATCCTTAGTATCGTCAACAGCGCGGCGCAATTCATACCGTCCTGATTCAGGATTAAAGTTTAGCTTGGCATAATGCCCCGTTGCAATTTTATTGATACCCAGCTTTTCGCGGGCATAGGTCATCATTGGTGTAAACTTTACAGCTTTGTTGCAACGTGAACATGGCAGAGGAGTATAACCTGCTGCATAGCCAGTGACTAAATAATTAATGATGCTTTTTTCAAAGACCTCACGACTATCGACAATTTCGTGGTGAATACCTAATTCTTCGCATAGTCGGGCGGCATCGACCATTCCCTCAGAGCAGCATTGTCCTTTGCCACGCATTAGCCACAACGTCAAGCCCGTGACATCGTATCCTGCGCGATGTAGTAGTGCAGCCGCTACGGAACTATCAACTCCACCCGATAAGCCGACTACGACCTTTTCTTGCTTTTTTCCTGAGATTTCTGCGTTTGACATTTGCTCCGATCGAACCATTCAACCTAAATTGTAACTTAATTACTGATGTTACGCGGAACTCTGAGATTGGGGCTTGGAGACAAAGCCCCTACTTCTACAAATACTTTTATAGCAATGTAAGTTTAGTTTAGGACATAAAACCAAAAAGATGAGTGGCGGCGCGAAACGCCGCCACTCATCTTTTTGGTTTTGATTTGTCCTATCTATCTCTTGCGTTGCTATACAAATATAGCTCTCCAAATGATTTGTAAGATTTGGAGGGTTGTGAGAGTGCCGCCCCGAAGGGGCGGCACTCTCACAACCTATTTAGGATTGCTATATGTAGGGATTTGGTTTAGTTCTACGTAACATCAGTTAATTAAGGCTTACTGGTGTAGGCAGAAACAGTTGATATTAGAGGATTCTAAGGATTGCAAAAGCTGATAAAATGCAAGGGAAAAGCATAAAAGTAAGAAAAACCCTTGCACCAATAAAATTTTATGTGCCGACGTTCCTCCCTAGGACAACTATCATTCGAGAACTTCTATCTCCCATTTAGTGGAAAACTATCAGGAGAGAATCGATTGGTAAAACTTGTATAGCTAATACCATGGGAAAGTTTTGAGAGTGAACCCTATTTTCCCTCTTTTATAGATAGTGTCTTTTACAACCCATTCCCGATCGCAAAAAATGCTGATCAAAATTTAAGCCATGAAACTCACTACTCGCTATATATCTATATCTAGTGTATTTGCCGTAAGCTATTTCACAGCTATATTCTCAGCAGTAGCACAGATTGTTCCCGATCAAACCCTGCCCATAAACTCTACAGTCTCTACAGATGGATTAACCCATACGATTAATGGGGGTACAACTAACGGCGTTAATCTTTATCACAGCTTGCAAGATTTCTCGGTTCCCACAAATAATATTGTTCATTTTAATAATGTAGCCAATGTCCAGAATATTTTGACACGAGTAACGGGAAACTCTGTCTCTAGTATTGATGGGATAGTTAGAGCTAATGGTGAGGCAAATCTCTTTCTACTCAATCCCAATGGGATTACATTTGGTGCAAATGCGAAGTTAGATATTGGTGGTACTTTTGTTGGGAGTACAGCAAGTAGTTTCAAGTTTTCTGATGGCAGCGAGTTTAGTGCCACTAATCCTCAAGCACCGCCTTTATTGACAACTAGCATTACCCTTGGATTGCAGTATGGTACAAGCAATGCAGGGGCAACGATTAGCAATCGGGGGAATCTTTTCGTGGGGCAGGATTTAGTTCTAAATGCTGACAACTTAGACTTGCAGGGACAATTGCAAGCAGGTAGAGATCTCACATTACAAGCTCAAAATATTGCTATTATTCGCGATACTGTTAACAATCCATTTATGGCAGTTTCTGGTAGGGATTTGCTATTGCAAGGTGACCAATCTGTCGATATTTTTGCTTTAAGCGATCCTAATAGCGGTTTATGGTCGGGGGGAAATATACTGTTGCGATCGCTAAATCCTGTGATTGGTGACACTCATTTCTATGCTGGTGGCAACTTAAATGTTGAGAAATTGAATGGAACTATCGGTGATTTAATTAGCCCTAACGATCCCGTTATTCTAGCTAGTGGTAATGTAACGTTAGGCAACTATACAGGCGCATCGCTGCATATTTTAGCAGGAGGAAGCGTTACGCTTAATAATGTCACAATTAATGGCCCAGGGGCTGTTAATACTACGATCAACCCCAATAATGTAGCTTTGTTTAATGCCTCAAGAAGCTATGCAAATCTAGCAACATTTAGTTTGCCTGACTATCAAGCGATTAAAAACAGTGATGGTTCAATTCAGGATGTTGTCCCAGTACAAATTCCAATTGTGATTGATGGAAGTACACAGTCAACTTTGGATGTAAGAGCAGGAGTAGACTGGACAAAATTAGGAGGCTTGCCAACTAGTCCAGTAGTTTCAGGTGCTATCCCTGCTCCTCCACCTACCTATAGTAATCCCCCTGTTAGATCTGACATTACAGTGACAGGTAATATTCGTATAAGTCAGCCGAGTGGATTGGTCTTATTGACTAACCAGTTTATGCCTAAGCCTTTGCAAGGTAATATCTCCGCCCAAGAAATTAATACTGGTACTAATATTGTTGGTGCTAATGCTGGGGATATTCGCATCTATGGGAGCGGTAATATTGCCCTTAATTCTAATTTGATCGCATATGCAGAACCAAATATTGGGAATGCAGGAAATGGAGGCTCAGTTGCGATCTCTTCTTATTCTGGCAATATTACAATGGATGCTGATTTATATACCGACTCGTTCACCCTATCTGGGAATGCGAGCAATGGCGGTAAGATTTCATTCTCTTCTTATTCAGGGAAAATTATCCTAGATACTATATACATTGAATCTTCTTCTTTCTCTTATTCTGGTAACTCAGCAAATGCAGGATCAGTTTCTTTAATTTCTCATTCTGGCAATATTACGATCACTCGTCCGATTTGGAAATCACCCTCAGTTTCATTGGCTTTTGGTTCTTCTGGTGATGGTGGAGCAGTCTCTTTTGCTACTTACTCTGGTGATATCACTATCAAAAATGTCAGAAGTTTCTTTGGAGATACTGGTACTTATTTGGATGCTGGTACTTATTCAGGCTCTGCCTCTTCTGGTAATGGAGGATCATTTTCCTTGGCTTCCAATTCTGGCAATATCTTACTAGTTGAAGCACCGTTAAACTCGTCTACAGCTTCGTATTCCCCATCGCTATTAGATCATTCTGGAAATGGCGGTGCGATTTCTTTAGCTACTGCTTCTGGCAATATTATGCTGGATAATTTGACCTTATACTCATACTCATTTGCACAATCTGCCAATTCTCGCAATGGAGGTGCAATTTCTCTGTATTCTGGATCTGGAAATATTCATTTAAACAGTTCTACATTGTCAGCTTATTCACTTGCTTCTGCGGCAAGTTCTCAGAATGGAGGAAGGGTCTTTATATCTGCCCCTAAGGGCAAGATTATCAGCACCCTAACTAGCTATATACTGTCATTCTCAATTTCCAAATTAGGAGCCAATAGTGGTAACGGTGGTGAAATCAACTTAGTCGCTAAAAATCAAATTAGCAATCTTGGTCTTTTTACATCGTCAGCTTTTGGTCGCGCAGGAACTGTAAATATCAATGGATTAGGTGATTTAGCGATCGCTAATCTTCAGGTAATTACGAGTAAAACCGTCAATTTCCCCAAACGCGCCTACGATATTAACGACCCAAACACTTTCATCACTACAATTTTTGGCTCTGGACAAAGTGGGCGATCGGGAGACGTTGTGATCACAGGATCAAATAATCTTATTTTTGACAATACGTTGATTTTGAGTACAACCCAAGGGCTTGACGATGCTGGCAATATTTTCATCACTAGCCCCAACAACATCACTTTCCAAAACAACAGTGATATTTCTAGCAATACCAGTAGTAAGGGTAATGCTGGGAATATCGCCGTTAACGCAGGGCGAGATCTTGTTTTCAAAGACAACAGTCAAATTAATGCTCAAACTAGTAATGAAGGCAAAGCAGGAAATATCGATCTTAGGGCAGTAAATTCAATTCTCTTTACTTCGGGTACTGGCTTATTTGCAAATACAACACTAGGCTCTACAGGAGATGGCGGCAATATTACCATCGATCCACAGTATGTCACCCTTCAAGATGGAGCAACGATCGCTGTTGGTAGTCTGGGGTCTGGGCTTGGTGGAAATATTAGCATATTTGCCAATTATCTCTCTCTACTTAATGGTTCTTCCATTACTGCCTCAACCAATAGTACAGATGGAGGCAACATTACTTTGAATGTCCCATCAATACTGCTTCTACGCTATGCCAGTAATATCACTACAACTGCAGGGAACGCGAGTGCAGGGGGCAATGGTGGCAATATCAATATTAATGCAGGTTTCATCGCTGCGGTTAAGGGAGAAAATAGCGATATCTCGGCTAATGCTTTTACAGGCAATGGTGGCAATATTAATATCACCACCAATGGTATTTACGGTTTAGAGTTCCGTCAGCAACTGACATCCTTTAGCGACATTACGGCTAGTTCTCAATTCGGTTTACAGGGAAATGTTCTGGTTACTACCCCTGAAATTGATCCTAGTCGCGGACTAATGACTTTACCTCTTAATCTGGCTGATCCATCTAAGCAAATTAGTCAAAGTTGCCCTGTTGGAGGAAGTTTATCGAATCAAGAAAATCGTTTTACGATTTCTGGAAGAGGTGGTTTGCCTAAGAGTCCTAGTGATGAGCTTACTAGTATTCAACCTCTAGTAGAGTTAGCAGAACTTGTGCCGAGTAGCTCTAATCAAATCTCTACAGTAGAAGGAGCAGTGCGAAACGTTATCCCTTCTACTATGGAACAGAATCAGGAGGTAATAAAAGAATCTTCAAAATTTATTGTGGAAGCGAATGCGATCGCTAGGGATAATCAAGGCAGACTGCAACTGATAGCAGATCCCAATCCTCTTAGTCCATCCTTGTCCCTGTTTTCTTGTACAACCTATTGACTGATGTTGCATGGAAAGCTGAGATTGAGGCTTATTGAGGCTTGGAGACCCTACCTTTCAAATATGTAGGAATTTGGCCTCCAAATCCTCTTTTAGGATGATATGGAAACATGATGACGATCTTTTATAGCAACGCAAGAGATAGATAGGACAAATCAAACCCAAAAAGATGAGTGGCGGCGCTTCGCGCCGCCACTCATCTTTTTGGGTTTATGTCCTAAGCAAAACTTACATTACTATTGACGTGAGTTCGATACAGCCATTTGCGTCGTGCGAAGCACGACGCAAATGGCGAAAAATGGTAAGAATCGCTTAGCGATTCTTACCATTTTTCGCTTTCGTCGAACTGACGTTATATTGAGTGAGGCATTCATTAAGGGGGTAAAGTAGCATCACTTAGAAGCCTAGTTTCTGATCAACACAGTAGAATTGTTAAACATTCCTTAATGCGTTATTCGCAACAAATCAAGGCAAACCAATCTATGATTTTAGTCAACCTGTAGACTGATGTGTTATGCAAACAAATCGTAAACCTTATACACAATCACAGATTTCAGCTTGGTTGCGCGGACTCATGAGCGTAGCCCTCGCAGACAATGAATACAGTGAGCAAGAGCGTACCCTTTTCGATCAGATTAGTCATAGTGACGAATGGGGAGAAGAAATAACAATTTCTAATTTTGAACCGATTAGCGCTCAAGACTTAGTTGACGCTTTGGGTAGCGATCGCGCAGTAGGCGAAAACTTTTTGCGAATGGCTGTGATGATGGCTCTTGCCGATGGTCAATATACAGATACTGAAGATCAGGTCATCCAAGGGTTTTGCAAAGCGCTCAACCAAGAAGTCAAGCCCATAAACGATTTACGCAAAAATCTAGAAGCCAACTCTCAACATGAAGAACATCACCCTAGTGTATTAGAGCCTGTTAAAGAATGGCTTGACCATATGGATATTCATGATTCACGCCTTGCTAATTTAATCTGTAAGGTTGTTCCTGCACAATGTCCTTTTGAACGAGATGTTGTCTTGTTTGGACGTAAAATCATGCATATACCTGCCATGTGTGAAATTAATCCTCTCTACGATCAACTGGTTGGGTTACGTTTTCGATCGCTAAGTTATCTTGCAGACAAAGGTGAAGACATTTCCAAATATTGTTAGTATAGCTATAGCCACTCTTGTTAGGACACAAACCCCAAGAAGCGAGTGGCGGCGCTTCGCACCGCCACTCGCTTCTTGGGGTTTGGCTTGTCCTATTGAAAGTGACTACAGCTATAACTGACGTTGCGGGGAAGTTTCTAAAGTAGGAGTGAGTTTGATACCAATTCATGCAGGTAAATACAAACGATAGGAACTCTGCACATAATCCACAGACCGCAAGCAAAGAGTTCTAATCTTTTCCCATGCTACGGACTACCTAATCAAACGTGAGTTCGATATAGCCATTTGCGGCGTGCTTCGCACGCCGCAAATGGCGAAAAATGGGAAGAATCGCTAAGCGATTCTTCCCATTTTTCGCTTTCGTCGAACTGACGTTAATCAAACGTCAGTTCGACGGAGTAGACAAAAGCAAAAGAAAAGCTGAGACTAGGTTTGACAAACTAAAAGCCTCAGCAATATGAACAGTATCGTATCGCACTTGGATATCACGCGAATCTTCTGTGAAGTG
>NZ_JAYGIF010000014.1:0-62538 GCF_034931345.1 Pseudanabaena sp. CCNP1317
CGTAGCGTTGTATCGGTCACAGGGGAACTACCCAGCCGCCGAACCACTTTATAAACGTTCCCTCGCAATTCTAGAAAAAGCATTAGGAGCCAATCACCCCTCTGTCGCCACTAGCCTCAATAACCTTGCAGCGTTGTATCAGTCACAGGGGAACTACCCAGCCGCCGAACCACTTTATAAACGTTCCCTCGCAATTCTAGAAAAAGCATTAGGAGCCAATCACCCCTCTGTCGCCACTAGCCTCAATAATCTCGCAGCGTTGTATCGGTCACAGGGGAACTACCCAGCCGCCGAACCACTTTATAAACGTTCCCTCGCAATTAGAGAAAAAGCATTAGGAGCCGACCATCCCGATGTTGCCACTAGCCTCAATAATCTTGCAGTGTTGTATCAGTCACAAGGAAATATCGATCGCGCAATTACATTTCAACAAAAAGGACTTGAAGTTCAAGAACATAACTTAAAACTTAATCTAGCATCTGGCACTGAAACCCAAAAACAGGCTTATATGCAAACAGTTTTGAGCGGAACCTTTGGAACTGTCTCCCTCCACGTGCAATCCGCCCCCACCAACCCCGCCGCCACACGCCTAGCCCTAACCGCCATCTTGCAACGCAAAGGTCGTCTCCTCGATATCCTATCGACTAACATGCAAACCCTGCGCCAATACCTCACCTCCGACATCCAACCACAATTTGACCAATGGCTCACCCTCAAAAGCCAACTCGCCAACCTTGACCTCAAAAATACTCCTATCGACAAATATCGCACCATCCAACAACAAGCCGAAGAACTAGAATCAAACCTCAACCGTCGCAGTGCTGAACTGCAAGCAATCAACGAAACCGTCACGATCGCAGCCGTCCAAAAACAAATCCCCACCGATGCAGTCCTAATTGAATTCTTTCGCTACAGCCCATTCAATCCCAAAGCTGCACTAGATAAAGACAAATGGGGCAAACCTCGCTACGTTGCCTATATCCTCCAGAACCAAGGCGAACCCAAATGGGTAGACCTCGGCGAAGCCGCAACCTTAGAGCCATCAATTCAAACCTTTCGCCAAGCCATCAGCCGCCCACCCACAAACCCCGATCGCGAAGTCGATCCGCAATTAACCGTAGCCGAAGTCAAACAAACTGCCCGTGAACTTGACCAAAAGCTGATGCAACCGATCCGCCCATTGCTAGGCAACGCCCGTCATTTGCTGATTTCACCCGATAGCGATCTCAACCTCATCCCCTTCGCCGCCCTCGTGGATCAGCAAAATCGCTTCCTCCTCGAAACCTACGACATCACCTATCTCTCCTCAGGACGTGACTTGCTTCGCTCAAACCGCAAGGGCATCAATCTCACAAATCCCGTTCTTTTCTCCGATCCTGACTATGGCAAACCCTCAGACAATTTAATCGCCAGCAACGGTCGCAATCCTTGCTCAATCCAAATAGCTTCTAGAGGTGAAGAAATAACCTCTCTCGCCAACCAAATATTCTGTCAACTTCCTAACGTCGCCGCCGAAACTAGTGCCATTCAGAACCTCTTACCACAGGCGCAATTATTGAGCCAAGCCCAAGCCACCAAAGCTGCCGCCAAAAAACTCCGCAACCCTAGCATTCTCCACTTTGCCACCCACGGATTCTTCCTACCCGATCCACCCAACACCAATCCCGATACCCCGATCCGCCAAAATCCCCTCTCGCAATCTGCTCTAGTCCTCGCCAACTTCAACCAGCGCCAATCCTGCGGCGATGATCCCAACTGCAACGGCGTACTCACCGCCCAAGATGTAACTACTATTGACCTCAGAGGAACCAAACTCGTATTTCTCTCCGCCTGTGAGACAGGGCTAGGCAAAGTCACCAACGGCGAAGGAGTCTATGGATTGCGTCGCGCCTTTACCCTCGCAGGAGCCGAGAGCCAAGTGATGAGCCTCTGGAAAGTCAACGACCAAGTAACAAGGGAGTTAGTCGAGAGCTATTACCAAAATCTCAAGGCAAATCAAGGGCGCAGTCAGTCCCTCAAAACCATTCAGCTAGATTTGCTTAAGAAATATGGATATCCCTACTATTGGGCTGCCTTTATTCCCTCTGGCAATTGGTCAGCCATGCCTGAAGTTTTTTGAAATCATAAGAATTACGGTAGTTTCCCAATGTAATCGCGGATTACGGGCGTAAAGATTTTAACTACCTGTTGATAAACTTCTCTTTTAAATCTCACAATCGAATCAAGGGTTTTGTCGATCGCCATAAATTGCACCACCCGAAACTCGCGATCGTGGATATCTAATTGGCAATCAGAGGCAGGATGATCCCAATAAAAAGCAAACCAGCGCTGTCTTTGACCACAATAGTTAGCCCATTTGCCTGATAGCTTTAGGGTCGGAGGGAAATCATAATAGAGCCACTCAGGATGCACATAGGCTAAAACAGCATCATTAATGCCAACTTCTTCATACAGTTCTCGCAAAGCTGCTGCTTGAGGATCTTCACCATCATCGATGCCACCCTGTGGAAATTGCCATGAATCAGGCACTCCGATACGTTCACCGACCAGCACCTCACCTTTGCGATTAAAAACAATAATCCCCACATTTGGGCGATAGGATTTTTCTGGTGTCATAGATTTTCACGTAAACAAAGCAAAAGCATAGCACCGTCACTAATTATCATCAAAAAGAGAAAATCCTCGCACTGAGCGCGAGGATTTTCTCTTACAGCGCTTTGCGCTCAAACCCAAGTGTTGCTTTGCAATACTTGCAAAGCAACACTTGGATCATCTGTGAGGCTTAGCCCTAAACTAAGACTCTTTCCAACTGAGGTAAAGGTTCTGATATTTCTGCGCTTAGCGGCGATCGCTTAGGAGTTTGTAAACCGACCATTTCCGCATTACTTGCACCTGGGGGAACCATTGGATAGCAGTTTTCATCACGCTTGACACGGAAATCTGCAAATACAGGTCCATCATAGGCAAGAATCTCCGCAACCGCTGATTGCAAATCACTTGGCTCAATTACCTTAATCCCCTTAATCCCAAAGGCTTCAGCAAGCTTCACAAAGTCAGGCATACCTACTTCCATATTAGAAGAAGAGTAGCGCTCATCATAAAAGCTTTCTTGCCACTGGCGCACCATGCCTTGCCAACCATTGTTCACAATGATTACCTTGACCTTAATACCATACTGGGCAAGTGTACCAAGCTCTTGAATATTCATCTGAATACTGGCATCACCACTAATACAGATCACTTGGTCGTCAGGTAAAGCCACCTTTGCACCCATCGCCGCAGGCATTCCATAGCCCATTGTGCCAAGTCCTGCGCTGGAAATCCACTTACGGGGTCCCGTTTTGATTAACTGAGCCGCCCACATTTGATGTTGTCCGACATCAGTGGTGAAATAAGCATTAGGCGCTTGCTTACCAAATTCATAGATTACTTGCTGGGGTGACAAAATATTGTCATAGGCAGGCACTTCCAGAGGGTAATCCTCTTTCCACTCATCAAGTTGAGCAAACCAATCTTTGGTTTGGATATTTTCTTCGTAGCTAGTTGCTTCAAGTAGAGCCTGTAGGACTTCCTTCACATCGCCAACGATTGGCACATCGGGTTTACGATTTTTACCAACTTCCGCAGGATCGATATCAATATGAATAACTTTGGCTTCAGGTGCAAATTTATCTAGACGACCTGTAACGCGATCGTCAAATCTTGCCCCAACCGCAATCAATAGGTCACAACCCTGTACCGCAAAGTTGGCATAAGCAGTGCCATGCATCCCCAACATACCAAGGGAAAGATAACTGTTTTCGTCGTAAGCACCTTTACCCATTAGGGTTGTGGTCACAGGCAACTGAAAGCGTTTGGCAAACTCGGCAAGCTCAGCATGAGCCTCAGCAAGTACCGTACCACCACCTGCATAGAGCAAAGGTCTTTTGGCTTCACGAATTAAGGCGATCGCCGCCGCAATTTGATGTAGATGTCCTTTGACTCTGGGCTGATAACCAGGCAAATCAATCTGTACATCGGGATTATATTCAAAAGCTTTCTGAGCAATGTCCTTAGGAATATCTACTAATACTGGGCCTGGACGACCAGTGCCAGCAATATGAAAAGCTTCGGCAACTATACGTGCAATATCTTCAGGTCTGCGAATTACATAGGAATGCTTGACAATCGGGAGCGTAATGCCCCAAATGTCAGTTTCTTGAAAGGCATCTGTCCCGATCGCATAGGAAGGAACTTGCCCCGTAATCACCACCATCGGGATCGAGTCCATTTGCGCCGTCGCAATACCAGTCACCAAATTGGTTGCCCCAGGGCCTGAAGTCGCCACACATACCCCCACTTGTCCAGTGGCGCGGGCATATCCATCAGCAGCATGGACGGCTCCCTGCTCATGACGCACGAGATAATGCTTAAGCTCTCCTCTTGCCTCAGACTGATAGATTTCATCGTACACTGGCAGGATTGCTCCACCAGGGTAACCAAAGATATGTTTTACACCCTGCCGTCTCACGCTATCGATGAGAGCAAATGCACCCGTTGTTCGCAAAGTAGCCTCCTCTAGACTCATACTGATCTTGTTCGTGATTTACAGCGCTATGCGTTCAAACTCAAACCAAGTAATTTAGTAAAAGTTTTGTTTCGCAACACTTTTACTAAATTACTTGTGGTTCGCTTGATCGGTCATTGCTGTAAGCAATACTTAGTTTTTGAAACATTTTCAGATACTTTTTTGCTTTTTAGGGCTGTGCCATAAAATTAAGAAACCGATTTTTGATGGTGCGACTTCGACGTGCGATCAAAAATCCGATTCTTTATTAAATTGCATAACCCTTACTACGAACAAGTAGTTTGTAGCAAGTACCTTAAGTTGATAATTTGTAGCAATTGTATCGATAATAACATAGACAAGCTGCCCCAAAGCTGCTAGGAATGATGTCTTGATTTTCCAAAATTTTTGAAAAAAAGTCGATTATTTAACGTCAGTTCGACAAAAGCGAAAAATGGTAAGAATCGCTAAGCGATTCTTACCATTTTTCGCCATTTGCGGCGTGCGAATCACGCCGCAAATGGCTATATCGAACTCACGTCACGTTATTTAGCCAGAGACAAACCCAAAATAGGGGGCGACGCTTTGCGTCGCCCCCTATTTTGGGTTTTGGTTCTAACAAAATGTGCAAAATATTAACAAACATGTAATGTTTGCCCCACGAAAGAGATCTTTAAGCTACAAAATACCGACAAGTCCCATTTGAAAATATAATGACTTCGTGTTCTTCTGTCATATAGCGTCCATATAACTTCTCATGAGTGCAAATTCAGACAAAGATATTCCCGTTAATATCTACCGCCCTGCCAATCCCTTTACAGCAAAATGCATCTCCAACGATGTACTGGTTAGACCAGGCGCGGTTGGGGATACTCGTCACGTAAAAATTGATATTTCTGGAGGCGATCTTCGTTACTTAGAAGGTCAAAGTATCGGTGTCGTCCCCCCCGGTGAAGACAAAAATGGTAAGCCTAATAAACTTCGCCTCTACTCGATCGCCTCAACCCGCCTCGGTGATGATCTTGATGGTAAAACTCTATCTTTGAGCGTCAAGCGTCTAGAGTATCAAAACGAAGCAGGTGAAACTGTTAAGGGTGTATGTTCTAACTTCTTGACCGATCTTAAAGCTGGTGATGAAGTCAAGCTGACTGGCCCAGTTGGTAAAGAAATGTTGTTGCCCGATGATCCTAATGCCACAGTCATCATGATTGCCACAGGCACAGGTATCGCCCCTTTCCGCGCCTTTTTATGGCGGATGTTCAAAGAAAAGCATGAAGACTACAAATTTAATGGTTTAGCTTGGCTATTCTTTGGTGTGCCAACTGACACAACAGTTTTGTATAAGCCAGACCTAGAATGGCTAGCTTACAAACACAAGCGGAACTTCCGCTACGATGTGGCGATTAGCCGTGAGCAGAAAAATGCTAAGGGTGAAAAGATGTACATCCAAAATCGCATGGCTGAATATGCTGATGAGTTGTGGGAAGTCATGCAAAAGCCAACTACTCATACCTATATGTGCGGCTTGCGTGGCATGGAAGACGGGATCTCTGAGTTTATGACTAAGACGGCTGAGAAAAATGGTGCTGTTTGGAAGGATTTTGAAAAGCAAATGAAGCGTGACGGTCGTTGGCACGTTGAAACTTACTAAAAACTAACTCAAAAAATAGAGGCTCGCTGTGCGAGCCTCTATTTTTTGAGCTTTTAAAACACACTTGGTTTCATAATTAAACGTTAGTTCGACAAAAGCGAAAAATGGTAAGAATCGCTAAGCGATTCTTACCATTTTTCGCCATTTGCGGCGTGCGAAGCAAGCCGCAAATGGCTATATCGAACTCACGTTAATTAAAGCTGCTATTGCTTACCCGTAAAAATGGAAATTTTTTAATGGAAATTTTTTGGTTGCTTGTCGGAATTGCCATTGGCGCGATCGCCACTAGTGCTTGCTGGTTTAGTTGGAACTATGCCAAGCAAAGACGCGATCGCCGATTTCGTAAGCGATCGCGTCATGTGTTTAAAGCAAAATCAATCCACAGTCTCAAATCTTGGGCGCAGAAAGTTCAACAAAATATACGCCAAGAAGTTACAGAATCCATAGACGACAGTGGAGAGCGTTTACTGTGGGGAAAAATAGTTGAGCTGTCTCCCATTGGTTATATCCAAGTTGATCAAGATAATCGTTTAGCCGTATGTAATCTAAAAGCCGCAACCATGATGGGGATCGCTAACCATCAACAGGGATTAATCCGCAAGCCATTTTTACTGCAACTAATTCGTTCCTACGAGCTTGATTATTTAGTCGAACAAACGCGATCGCGTAAGCAAGGCTCACAAGTGGATTGGGTTTTTCATCCCGCAATTCCTGATCCTGTCGATCCTGTGCCACAGATCGGTAGACCGATTAGAGCCTATAGTATTTACCTAGGGCGGGGGCGGATTGGCATTTTTTTAGTAGATCGCCAAGAGGCGGTAACGATCACCCAGCAACGCGATCGCTGGACATCAGACATTGCCCATGAGTTGAAAACGCCACTAACCTCGATCCGTCTGGTTGCGGAAACGCTCGAACCCCGCGTTGATCCTGCGGCAAGAATATGGGTAGAACGCCTACTCGGTGAAATAGAACGGATTACCAAACTTGTCCAAGACTTGCTGGAGTTAGGTCAGATGGATGTGGGCATAGAGTCTGTGCTGCACCTAAGTGAAGTAAATGTTGCGTCAATAGTGCGATCGGTTGAGGCAACCCTTGAGCCATTAGCCAATCGTAAACAGGTCAAGCTTAAATATAACGGTGATGAACAATTAATTTGGCTACTCGATGAGTCACGCATTTATCGGCTTTTGCTTAACTTGTTAGACAATAGTATTAAGCACAGTCCATCACTTCAGTCGATTACAATCAAAACCAGCGTGGTAGACTCAAATTTACAAATAGAAACAATTGATGCTGGAGAAGGGTTTCCCGAAGAATCTTTACCGCATATTTTTGATCGCTTTTATCAAATCGATCCGTCTCGGACAAGATCGGGACTTGATCGTGGTGGTAGCGGATTAGGATTAGCGATCGCCCGTCAGATCGTCACACTTCATAAAGGAGCGATCGCAGCCAGAAATCATCCTGAAACTGGCGGAGCATGGATTACGATTACGTTACCATATCCAAATCCTGCAACCGAAAAATTGCAAGGCTCTGAGCAACTTCTTAACTAAATCATGAGCGCAGAAAAACTCCTGAAAGACTATGCTGCTGGTCGGCGTGACTTTGCTAGCTTAAATCTAGCTAATGCCAATTTGTTTAATAGCGATTTGATCGGCGTGAACTTGACCAAAGCTGACCTGCGGCGGACTAACTTTGTCTTTGCTTATCTCAACAAAGTCACCTTTAATCATGCCAATTTATCAGGTGCAAAACTTGGTGGAGCAACCCTGAACCAAGCGATCATGATGAGCGCAAACCTGAGTGAGGCGGACTTGCATGGAGCCATGTTGCAGAGGGTAAATCTGTTTGGCTCAAATCTTTCTCTAGCCAATTTAATGGATGCCAACCTGACGGAGGCAGATTTACGCAGTGTCAATCTCCGTGGCGCAAATTTACGTTGTGCGATTTTGAGTGCTACGCTCATGCGAGAGGAGCGCGGCTATCCACCCACAACCATGAGTGGGGCAAATTTACGTAAAGCTGATTTGCGCGGCTCAAATTTGAGTGGTGCTGATCTTACAGGAGTCGATCTTTCTGGCGCAAATCTAAGTGACGCGACCCTCTCAAGGGTGAACTTACAGGGAGCCAATCTGAGCGGTGCGATCGCGATCGGGGCAATTTTTACTGAGGCAAATCTGAGTAATGTTAATCTCACAGAAGCTAATCTCAAAGGGGCAAACCTAACTAAGGCTGATCTCAAAAATGCCAATTTGCGACTTGCCAACTTATTTGGAGCGAATCTAACTAAAGCGAATATGACTATGACAACTTTAAGTAACGCAGGCTTAATTCAAGCCATACTTAATGGCAGTGATTTATCGCGATCGCTGCTAGATAAAGCAAATCTGAGTCAAGCTAGTCTAGTTGATGCTTATTTAGTCAGAGCCAATCTGGATGGAGCCGATTTTAGTGATGCGGTGTTATCCAGAGCCGAGATGAGTGGAGCCAGCACTATTGGCACAATTTTTAGTGGGGCAACTATGCCTGATGGCAAATATCACTCGTAAACTCAAGAAGCATGTTCAGCCCGTTACGCGGGCTGAACATGCTTCTTGAGTTTACTTACTGCCTTAACGTGAGTTCGATATAGCCATTTGCGTCGAACTCACGTTAACTAAAACCAAAGTAAGGATTTTATAGCGATGCAAGATTTAGCTAGGGCAAATCAAAACCCAAAATACAAGTAGCGGCGCTTTGCGCCGCTACTTGTATTTTGGGTTTTGCGATTAATCTTGACTTAGACTGCCTTCATCAATCAATATGACAACTGAGCATTGCAGCGCCTAACAAAAATATGGAAGATTTAAATCTTCTAGAGGAAGTTATAGATAGCTTGGAGCAAGACAGCAATGTACTTCGCATCAAACGACTGATCCTCTTTACCTGTCATGATTCTTGGTCAAATGATGTCAACGAAGTTAAAACGTTGCAGATACGCCATCTTGTCCGCGACTTAATGATCATGTTTCCCGATCTCAATACACTCAAACACAAGTTAAACAGTCAAGTTAAGCAACTTAGCAAACAGTCTGACTACCTGCTTGCTGCGGATAACATTATTGATAGTCTTGGGTTTCTTTATACTTTGCGCGATGAAGGAAAGCTACCCCATAGCTTTTTAGATGGAGATAATCCAAAGTCTTCTGCGCCTAGCAATGACGGATATGAGAGAAACGAAAGTGATACGATTCCCCATAGACATAATCTTAAATATTTAACTAATCTATTTGATTTACGAGCTGATATTTCTCGAAACATCAGTCCTCTTCATGCCAAAATCCTGTTGTTTTCTAGTCTAAATTATCGTTTTAGTCCCCAAGAACGTGACTGGTCAGCACTTTATACCTATGACATTGATGATTTGATTCAGCTTATCTTTCAAACCTATGAAACTGTTGAATCTCTAGAAGCAAGGTTAACTGAAGTCAGCCTAACGCTAGATCAACCCGAAGATGCTAAACGTGCTTCAGCCGTAATTTTACAGGCTATACGACCTTTCTACTAAAGAGCAAAAGCCTTGCTAAGCAAGGCTTTTGCTCTTTAGCAATGCAAGTTTTTCTTAAGACATAAAACCCAGATATATAGCAATGTAAGTTTTGCTTAGGACATAAAACCAAAAAGATGGGTGGCGGCGCTTCGCGCCGCCACCCATCTTTTTGGTTTTGATTTGTCCTATCTATCTCTTGCGTTGCTATAGCTGTCGCCATTTGTAAACCCAAGACGTGAGTAGCGGCGCAATGCGCCGCTACTCACGTCTTGGGTTTGACAGATATAAATAGCGGCGGCGGCGCAATGCGCCGCCGCCGCTATTTAACGTGAGTTCGAGATAAGCTACAAAATTTTAAAAGCCAAAACAGTAAAAGCCTCGCTTCGCGAAGCTTTTACTGTTTTGGCTCCTAGAGAGGGTTCGCGCTGCAAACCCTCTCTAGGAGCTAGTTTGAAATTAACCCGAACTGAGGTTATTTATCTGGGTTTGGTTTTTAAAAACACAAAAGAGCTACGCTCTTTTGTGTTTTGGTATAGAAGTACAAAATGTCTGAGTCATATGACTTAGACATTTTGTACTTTAGTATGACTGTTAAACTTCGAGGCACAATGACTAGTCCGCAAAATGAAGAAGTAAGTATGGGACTTGTTTATGGGTTTCTTGGAGTAGTAATTTTTAGCGTCACTTTGCCTGCAACCCGTATTGCTTTGACTGCTTTCGATCCCGTATTTGTGGGGCTAGGTCGGGCGGTAATTGCCTCTGGCTTGTCATTGATTTTATTAATTGCCACTAAGCAATCGATTCCATCTTGGCGGTTTCTTCCCAACTTTGCTATGGTCATAATTGGGGCTGTGATTGGCTTCCCGTTATTATCTACGCTAGCAATGCGTGACGCTTCTGCATCCTATGGAGCCGTCATCATTGGTTTATTACCATTAGCAACGGCTCTGTTTGGAGTTTTGCGAGCAGGTGAACGACCATCATTAATATTTTGGATTTGCGCGATCGCGGGTAGTAGTTTAGTAGTTGGCTTTGCACTGATATCGGGAACGGGGAGTATGAGTTTTGCAGATTTGGCTTTACTAGGAGCAGTGGTCGCCGCGAGCTTAAGCTATACAGAGGGGACAATTTTGGCGCGTACTTTTGGTTCGTGGCAGGTGGTTTGTTGGGCTTTAGTACTGTCTTTCCCGATGATATTGCCGATTGTATTGCAACATTTGCCTCCTTCCTTCACAACTATTTCTAGCAATGCTTGGCTCAGCTTTTTGTATATCAGTTGCTTCAGTATGTTTTTAGGGTTTTTTGCTTGGTATCGGGGCTTGTTTTTGGGAGGCATAGCTCGGATTGGACAACTGCAACTTTTTCAGCCATTTCTGACAATTCTTGCCTCAGCGATATTGCTAGGAGAGCCAATGACTTTTACCACCTTGGGTTTTGCTTTCGGCGTATTAGTATGTGTAGCTTTAGGCAGGAGTGCCCAATTTAAAGCTAATTCCTAAAATAAGGGCTTCGCCGTAACATAAGGAACAAATTTATGATGGCGCGGCAAAGCTGCGCCATCATAAATTAAGTGGCGGCGCGAAGCGCCGCCACTTATGGTTTAAATTTTTGAAAGCAAGCCTGCGGCTTGCTTTCAAAAATCTGATTGTGAGCATTGCTATTTGTGATGCTGAAGATTGGCTATTTTTACGTAAATCAAGATAAGCTTCTAAAAACATTAGTTTGCATTTTATAGAAAAGCAATGGCAGCTACTTCTTCTCGACAGCCTAAAATTATTGTGCTTGATGACGATCCAACAGGATCTCAAACTGTACATAGCTGCCTATTGTTGACTAAGTGGGATGTAGACACCCTAAGGATCGGACTTGCCGATGCTTCGCCGATTATGTTTGTGTTGACGAATACCCGATCGCTTACGCCTGAAGATGCAACCAGTGTGACTCGTGAAGTTTGTCGCAATCTCAAACCTGCGATCGCCGCCGAAGGTATCCAAGAATTTATGATCGTTAGTCGGTCTGACTCGACGCTACGTGGACATTATCCCGTTGAGACAGATGCGATCGCTGAGGAGTTAGGTGATTTTGACGCGCATTTCCTTGTGCCAGCATTTTTTGAAGGGGGACGCTTTACTAAGTCGAGTGTGCATTATTTAGTAGTTAATGGCGTGCCAACTCCAGTCCATGAAACCGAATTTGCTAAGGATTCAGTTTTTGGCTATACCCACAGCTATTTGCCTGATTATGTCGAAGAAAAAACGAAAGGGAGAATCCTTGCTGAAAATGTACAGCGTTTTTTATTAGGCGATATTCGGGCGGGAGTGCGTCAGCGCTTAGCAAGAATGCATGACAATCAATGTGGTGTGGTCGATGCGGAAAACCAAGCCGATCTCAATCAGTTTGCCTCTGATATTTTGGCAGTTGCTTCCACGGGCAAAAGATTTTTATTCCGTAGTGCTGCTAGTTTGCTGACTGCCCTTGCTAAGCTCCCACCCCAACCGATCGCCGCAGAGGACATGTCGAAATATATGCGATCGCACAAAGCAGGGGTCGCGATCGTTGGTTCTCATGTCAAAAAAACCACTGAGCAACTAGAACACCTACTCAAAGCACCTAATACTTGCCCCGTAGAAATCGATGTTTCTCGCCTTTTAGGTGAGACCGAAGCTCAATCAGCAATTCTTAAACAGGAAGCTCTAGCACAGGTGTATCAAGCCCACGGGTTAGGTCAAACCGCCGTAGTGTTTACCAGTCGCAAAGAACTGGAATTTGCGGATATCTCCACGCGCCTTGCCTTTGGACAGGCTGTGTCAGCACTATTAATGGCGATCGTGCAGGAATTACCCACAGATATTGGTTTTTTAATTAGTAAAGGTGGTATTACTTCCAACGATGTTTTAAGCACAGGTTTAAAGTTGCCTACAGCTAGACTGCTAGGACAAGTTCTCGCTGGTTGCTCCGTCGTGCGTACCCCCGAAGATCATCCCCGTTTCCCCGATTTACCCGTTGTCCTTTTCCCCGGTAATGTCGGTGAAGCAGATGCTTTGGCAACTGTATATACAAGACTGGCGATCGGTATCGAATAAAGACCGTTTTTTATGAAACGGCTACGCCGTTTCATAAAAAACGGTTTGTACGCCTGAACTGTCGTTAACCTAATAGCTAGAGTTATTTAGAGTTGTGCCATCTAGCAGGGCATATTCAAAGTTACTTTTGAGAAGATTGGCATTGTCTAAATTTGCCTCGGTCAGATTGGTATGTTTGAGATTGGCATAACTCAGATTACAGCCAAAGCAATTTGCCCCCGTCAAGTCTGCGCCTTCAAGATCTGCAAATTCTAGGCGAGCATTACTTAGATTCGCCCCTCGTAAATTGGCGTTTTGGAGAATTGCACCTCTCAGAATTGCCCCACTCAGATCTGCTCCCCCCAGATTTGCTCCTTTTAAATTAGCATTGCTCAAATCGGTATTAGTCAAATTTGTAAAACTAAGGGTCGATCGCTCTAGATTTGCGCCCCGCAGGTCAGACTCACTCAAGTCAGTTAGGTCAAGATCGGCATTTCGTAAATCTGAGCTAGTCAGATTAATGGCTGATAGCTTACAGCAAGACAATTTCAGCCCCGAAAAATTTTCTGAATCAAAATCTTTGCGCCCCAGCTCATACATTTTTTTGAGAGCCATTCCCATTGCAAGGGCATTAGTTGTAGGAGAGTGATGAAGGTTAGGGTTTTGAGTGGACATCATGACGATCGCTCTCTAGCTTAGACACCTAGCTGTTTTTAGCTATTGGCTTAAATATAAGGCGATCGCCATTGATTCCACTTCACCCTAATGGATTGCATAGATGCTCACTACTATTAAGTAGCTTTCTAAAAATAAAGAAGGGATGCAAAGCATCCCTTCTTTATTTTTAGGTTCGATATCTTAACAAGAATAGGAATTTCTGTAAGGATGAAGTTTTTTAAAAAAGAAATTTAATTTAATTTAATTTTTTATAATAAACTCAGGTTGTATTGCTTAAGGGATAAAGATCACAGATTATTTAGAATTAAGGTAGAATAATAGTAATCAGCAGAATTAAATATTGCTGATTCTCGCTTGTTATCGGCACTGGAGCAAATAATGTCTAAAGAACAAAAGGGCAATAAAGAGGCTAAAAAGCCCAAGAAAGATCCTTCTGAGAAAAAAGAGAAGAAAGACCCGAAAAGATACAATTAATTTCAACTTGACCCTGTAAAGAAACTGAAACTTTCTATAGCAAAGTATGAGAATAGCTAGGACAAATCAAAACCCAAGAGAAGAGTGGCGGCGCTTCGCGCCGCCACTCTTCTTTTGGGTTTCATTCCTAACTGTAAAGCTTCACCCCGCAGGGACGCAACTTTATGGCTAGGGATAATTTATTTTGTCCAATTACTTATCCAAAGGTTAATGCTGACTTTGGTTGCTGCTGCTAGCATTAACTTTAAAGTATCAAACAAGATCAATGCTCGGAAAATGCCATGTCAACCGAAACTTTAAGTAAAAGTAACAACAAAGATAATACTGAATACGAACCTCAAATATTGCAGAGAGCCGAAGTAGCGCTGAGATGTGCGCCCTTTACGATTAAGTTGTTTGCAGATATGGCAACACAGGGGGTAAACCTGAGGGCGATCGCAGGTAATGAGGGCATCAAAAATCAATATTTGAATAGTTCCACGAATTTAATCATTACCGAAAATGCTTTACTATGGCTGATCCAAGTAGGTGTTTTGCGCCGCGAAGTCGATGGTCAAGGTATTACTGATAGTTTTCGTCTGACTCCGATGGGACATTTGTTATTAAATAAATGGCGATCGCAACCAAGATTTCCGATCGCAAGTTTAGGCGATCGCCTGCAAAACTTTTGGGCACAGATTCAAATATCACGATTTCTTTGAAATTATAGTCATCCAATTTTTTAGAGAAGGACAGCACGAAGCGATGCTCTTCTCTATTGGCTCAGTCAATAAAAGCGACCATTAGGTAGCTTTTATTGTCGTAATGGAACAAAAAACTAAAAAGATCGTCAGCATTAAAGACTTCTTTGCCTAAAATATCGGGACGCTATTGTGCGCCTAATGTGCCATGCGTTACCAATCATAGGTTGACTCTAGCAAATCATGCAGTAAATCGAGCTAGGAACAAATAATAATGAACATTTTGCGTAAAAGTTTTCAGAAGACATCTTTATGTCTTCTCGCAGCAACTCTGACTACTGCTTCTTTTCTGAATACTATAGAAGCGATCGCGGCTCCATCTGTTCCTCAAATCGTCGCTCAAGTCCCACAAGGCTGGCAAACAGGTGTGCAGTTATTGCGCTTGCTCGACAACTCTGGCAACCTTTCAAGTATTGGCATTTTATTAGACATCGCCAATAAGCCTTCGACAACCTACGCGAATGCGGTATATCAACTTTATGTAAGACGTGCTGGGGAATGGCGCGAAGTTTATACCAACTCAGGCGCAAGACTTCTTTCTAAAAATGCGGGACGACAATCAGCTTTTGTGGAAGTGATTCCTTTACGCCTATTGAGCGAAAAAATTTCGCTTGACGATATTTATAATGGCGATCTTAAGGCAGTGACTAGCGTGCGCTACGATCAGCCCAATGGCTTAAAGGATGCCAAGTTTGAGATCGAAGAAATCCGATCCTTTACTTCAATTATCACAGCTAACGCATCTGAGGTAAGTTCTGGACGTATTTCTTCGATATACATTAATACCTCGAACAATTCCTCCAACAACTCATCGAACAATTCCTCGAACAATTCCTCAAATAACTCATCGAATAACTCAGGACTTTCCGATCGCGATTTGGGAATTACAACTTCTTCTCAATCAACAAGTTCACAGTCTAGCCAAACCGTAGTCGTGCAAACTACCAATGTCCAGACTGGTAGCTCTGTGAAACCCATGAAACCCATCATTGTTTCCAGAAGAGATGACGACGATGATGAAGATGATGACTATGATGACGATCGCAGATCGGATCGGAAGGATCGTAAGCAACGTGATGGCGTTGAACTATCGAGAAAAAATCCTCATCGTGGGCATTTTAGTCTCGCTGTTTTGCAAAATCAGCCCCGTTTGTCTCAGGTGATTACACGTCTTTCGATCAGATCAAAGCGTTCTAATGGATTTCTAACAGAGCGATTTGTCGGTGATTATCGCTTTAATATTAATCAGCGTGCTACCTTTATCCGTGGTCTCAATCCAGGCGATCGCCTAATTGTGCGTTTATTCGATTTGAATAATCGTCCTCTAGGCTATAGCGAAGTGCAATTGCTCAAAGACTTCTCTGCTATCAGCTTGATTTTACCTAGCGATCCATCAGCCTATGGAACGTTAAGAACTGTATGTGGTATTGATTCTAAGCGCGTTGGTAAGATTGATCGTAATGCCAAAGTCTATGACTACTTCACCCAGCTTCAGATCAGCGATCGCATTGTGCGGGGGGGCTATGATCCTGAATTTCCTATGCCGACTTACGTGAACCTAACCCAAACAGTGGCTAGGTTCCTCACCTCATCGCAAGGTATCCCGATTAATTTATTTAATGTTGCAGGACTACCTCAAGCAACTAATCAATTTACCTATACCAACGCTTTTTCCAAGGGTAATTATTCGCTAATTAATCGCACGATTAACGTATTCACTCAGGATATGCCTCCTGTAATGCAAGTGTTGCCAGGTCAGCTAGCTCCTATAATTCCGATTACTAACTCGCAGTCTACATTTGACGTAGTTCGCAAGATTCTAGATTTTAGAGATTTGCGTCCAAACGGTATTTCCACCTTGTTTTAACTAAAAAAGTGGCGCTAAGCGCCACTTTTTTAGTTTTACGCATAAACCCAACATAAAAAAAGCTACGCTTCGCGTAGCTTTTTTTATGTTTTGGTGTTAAGCATTGTAGCGATCGCTACACAAAACCCACATAATTGTCGTGAAAGTGTCAAGATTAAGTATTGCTATACGATCCTACAGCCATGCGCCGCTTTGAGGATAATGAGGTCGTCTTACCGATGACCATTATTGAAGAACTCGATCTCGTTAGCAAAGTGAAGTTTTGGGCATAGCATTCGCAATTTGAGATGGTTTCAGAAATCGTCAATTGTGGCGGGAATGCTATGCCCCTACATGGGATTAATTTTTCAAGTTTATAATTACCTCAAACTCAGCTTTAGTTAATGGCATTACTGAGAGTCTTGGCTGTTTGACTAAGCCAATATTTGCTAATTCGGGAGTTTCTTCAGGCTTAAGGTTATTGGTTTCTCAAAACTTTCTACTGGCTCAAAGGTGACGCTTAACCATTTTGGATCGTCGGTGGTTGGGTCTTGATGGGCAGTAACGATTACAACAAGTCGTAGTCGAACACCAAACGAAAGAGATTGGCGAGTATCTCACAAATTGGCTAGAGTGGATAAAATACGTTCTACTATGAATAAGCGTCAATCAAACCATGTTGCAATGCATAGCGAACTAACTCTGTGCGGCTACTTGTACCAGTTTTACTAAACAGCCGACTGACATATTTCTCCACATTCCGAATGGTTGTACCAAGCCGCTTAGCAATTTCTTTATTCATCAAACCTTCTACCACAAGCTCCAAAACGCTCTGCTCCCGTGGCGTAAATTCAAGCTTGATCGGTGGTGGTGTCACATTGATTGCTGGTTTTTGCTTCAGCAGTGCCTTGATTTCGGCAAGTTGCCCTGCTAGATCAGTGATTTCTGAGGTATTGCTATTTGCTGTCACCGCTTGGATCGCTCGACGGGCAATCAAATTTTCGGCGATCGC
Source organism: Pseudanabaena sp. CCNP1317 (assembly GCF_034931345.1). NCBI lineage: Bacteria > Bacillati > Cyanobacteriota > Cyanophyceae > Pseudanabaenales > Pseudanabaenaceae > Pseudanabaena > Pseudanabaena sp. CCNP1317. Next base: position 17,545 of record NZ_JAYGIF010000014.1, read on the forward strand.
CACTAACTCATCAGGATCAAAAGGTTTCGACAAATAAGCATCACAACCCGCGTTATAGCCCTCAATGCGATCCTTGGTCATGCCCTTTGCTGTCAAAAACACCACAGGCAAATTTAAAAAACGTACATCTTCGCGCATTTGCTTCAGAAATTCATACCCACTCACCTGCGGCATCATGATGTCCGAAATCACGAGATCGGGTGTGGTCTGCTCAAGCAATTGCCATGCATCCCTTGCATTGTTGGCAACTTGCACCGCAAAGCCACTATCTTCTAGATAGGCTTGTACCGCCTCTCTCAGTCCTGGTTCATCATCCACAAGCAGGATATGTCCTGACATAGTTTCCCTTTGATTATGCTTTTATTCTGCGATCGCCACATTAACCAATATATAGCAATCCTCAATCATTTATAGCGATCGCCATTCTTGTTAAGCAGCAATTCTCACTATGAAACCGATTTTAGTGTTTCCAGCGCCTTCGTCGCTGGAAACACTAAAATCGGGTTTTTGAAAGCCCGCCAACGGGGGGCTTTCAAAAACCCGATTTTTATAATGAGAATTGCTGCTTGTTAAGACACGTCAGTTCGATGAAAGCGAAAAATGGTAAGAATCGCTAAGCGATTCTTACCATTTTTCGCCATTTGCGGCGTGCGAAGCACGCCGCAAATGGCTATATCGAACTCACGTTAAGACATAAAACCCACAAAGCGAGTGGTAGTGCTTTGCACCGCCACTCGCTTTGTGGGTTTTGATTTGTCTTAATGCAAGTTACTAAAGCTATAGCAATAACTAAAGGCGACGTGAAACGCCGCCTTTAGTTAAAAGTTTTGCTAAGCAATATTTTTAACTAGTTAAGCACTAACGAATACTTCTCCATTCTCAATTTTAGAAGCATAACGTTGTAGTGGTTTATCAGCAGGACCTTGACGAAGAGCGCCATCAGCAGCAAATTTGGCATCATGGCAAGGACAAACAAATTCTTTGTTCGCCTTCTCCCATTTCACAGTGCAGCTTTTGTGTGGGCAGGTCGGATTAACAGCCAATAGCTTAGTTGAGTCTTTGGGATCGCGTACCACGGCAATTTTCTTGTCGGAGGATAGTAAAGTTCCCTCTTTGTCCAGTTGAGCAACTGTACCGATCATTCTAAAAGTGCCACTAGGTGCAGCAGCGACACTTTCAGGTACTGATGCGGGTGTTGATGCTGTAGGAGGAGTAGCTTCACTACATCCCACTAATGACGATGGCAGAAGGCTAGCTAGCCATCCTAACCCAAACCAAGAAAGTAACTTACGGCGATTTAGATTCATATGTGTTCTCTGTGCGTTAGTTAAATTTATTGCAAAGATTAACTCAGTCTAGATAAAGTATATCCGCGTTCCATGTAACATCAGCAATGCAAAACTTGCATTGCTATATACTTATAGCGTTTATCAGTCTAGTGAAGTACGGGTTTGTTTCCCCGTCTTCGGCGAGGAAACAAACCTTTGTACCTCGCTTGGTTGAAGCTCTATATGTCTGCCTAAGTTTGTAAGAGCATGAGCGATCTTGTTACTATTGTCTTCATCGTCCTTGGCGGATTCGTGATGTTTCTGTCGATTAAAGAAACACAAAGAATTTTGTCTTTACTTCAAGGCAATAAATATCGCAAGAACTGGAACATATTGCGATCGCTGATGATTTTCTTTCTCTTCGGCTACTTGGGGATATTGATACTGTTCTCTTTAAAAATCCAATGGCTTATCCTCATTCTCACAGGAGTTATTTTCTTTTTTGGCGCTTTGTTTGTTTATATGGTGGTCAAAGTTGGGTTCCTCAGCATTCAGGATTTGATCAAGACGAATATCTTAAGATTAGAACTGCAAAAACAAAAGGAAATATCGGAAGCGATCGCTCGAACTAAATCCGAATTTCTAGCCACCATGAGTCATGAATTGCGTACCCCTATGAATGGCGTAATTGGCATGACTAATTTGTTGCTAGATACCAAGCTAGAGCCAGAGCAACGCGAATATGTGGAAACAATCAATACTAGTGGTGCGGCTCTATTAATGCTAATTAATGACATTTTGGACTTTTCTAAAATTGAATCGGGAAAAGTCAGTTTGGAAGCAGAACCTTTTGAAATAAGGGCATGTATTGAAACCGTTCTCAGTTTGCTTTCCTTTATGACTAAGGAAAAATCTTTGGAAGTACAATACTTGATCGATCCTCAAGTCTCTCCACTCATTGCGGGAGATATTCACTATTTACAGCAGATTTTAGTCAATTTGGTGGGTAATGCTATTAAATTTACCTCTGTGGGTAAAGTCTCCATAAATGTCAGCAAGTATCAAGACAATCAGCTTCTTTTTGCTATAAAAGACTCTGGGCTTGGCATTCCATCTCATAAATTAGATAAATTATTTAAACCATTTTCGCAAATAGATTCTTCCACAACTCGTAAGTTTGGTGGTACAGGTTTAGGTTTAGCTATTTGTAAAAAGCTGATTAGCTTAATGGGCGGTGATATTTGGGTTGAGAGTTTTGTCGGGCAAGGTACAACCTTTTTATTTACGATTCCCTATTACCCCATGGCTATGCAAAGATATCCTAATATAGAAGGTGTTGATCCGATCTCAGACCTAGCTTTAGAGGCTGTTGAGATTCCTAAAAGCAATACTTTGTTTAATAAGATTCCTAAATTAGCAGAACAAATTCCCCTCAAAATTTTGTTGGCTGAAGATAATCTTGTCAATCAAAAATTAGCAAATCGTCTTTTTGAGAAAATGGGTTATGACATTGATGTTGCTACAAACGGAATTGAAGTATTAGCAGCAATCCAAAAACAATCCTATGACTTGATTTTTATGGATGTGCAGATGCCAGAGATGGATGGATTAGAGGCTACTCGTCAAATTCGCGCTATAGAGCAAAGTGGACAAATTGGGTTATCTAGTCTAGCTAAATCTATTCAAATTATTGCTATTACTGCTAATGCAATGCAGGAAGATCGCGAAAAATGTTTGGCATCGGGAATGAATGATTTCATTGCTAAGCCATTTAAAGTCGAGCAAATTCAAACTGCGATCGAAAAATGGGGACGTAAGCAGCCATAATGCTGTATACAAACGGTCTCAATGCTCGCTATACATACTATATCAAGGTACAAAATAGCGTAATTATTTCGTGCTTTGTAAACTCTTACTGGTTTTTTACTGGGTTTGATTTTTTATTTACAGAAGTGTCATCACACCTTTGTGAATTGGTATTAATGTTTACTAAAGTTGCCATATGTCTATGCAAACACTTTTTGAGAGTGTCGATCATTTACAAGACTCAAAGATAGGCTCAAAGCTAGATCTAGATGGAAATACTTGTCTGAAATTCTTGATCGATCCACAAACTATCGGCTTACTTGAGAGTGAATTCACGCAAGAGGTTTTAACAATTAAGGCTACTCATATTATTCCTGTTCCAAATAAACCGTCTTGTATTTTAGGTATACTAAGCCGTCGTCGTCGTGTTTATTGGGCGATCGACTTAGCGATGCTGTTGGGATTGCAGCCACTAAATCAAAACATTAGACTTTATGAAGTAATTCTGATATCAGCACAGGAACTATCTATTGCTTTGGTTGTGCCTAAAATTTTAGGAGTTGTAGATATTCCTAGCGATCGCCTTGAGCAAAATATTAATTCTGTACCAGCAACACTTAGACCATACTTTAAAGGTTACATTAATGAAAGGGAGGAAATTTCTTACCTATTAAAAGCTGAAAATATCGTGAATTCGACGATTTTACATTCTTAAGTGATTTGTGGTAGAGAGTTCCTTTAGATATCTCCTCTACAAACCCAGAAATGATTTAGAAATGCTACATAGAATGCACTGATATATAGATATTCAGTCAATCCCATGGAATCTTGCCGCAACGTCCTACTTGAATTTGTTTATAGAGAAGCCAATACCCAAATTCAGAGTTTAGGTAGTGGGATTAGGCATAAATATAATATTGATGAAGTCATTGCCTACGCCTTAAATCGGTTGCCACCGATGTTTGCTTCTACCGATATTGGTTTGCAGACAAAGAGACAAGAATGCATGGCTCTGCAAGCTGATATTACGAAGGCAACTCGTCAAGCATTGTTAGGAGTGCGTCGCGATCCTTTGCGAGAGCCTGAACCACTGGAAATTATTGAGTTAGCTAATGCACCCTATGCTTTGATAGATGTCCAAGAATGTCTCAATTGGACGAATCTAATGTGGTGTGATCTGCCTAAGGCTTTAGAAGAAAGTTTAGAGAGTGCGATCGCTAAATATAATTCTGGGAACTTATCATCGCGGGTCAGTAAATATGGAGCTTTGGGAAGAAGAACAGTTAACTCTCAAATGTACCTTAGTAAATCTACCCCAAAATACAGTGTAGCCCATGAATCTAAGCAAAAGGAATATGAAATTTATCTACTCGAATCTAGGCATCTTGTGCATTCTCTGGAACGACTGATCATTAGAATGGCACAAAACCGAGCGCAAAGTTTTCCGCAATCCGATCTGCGGTTCATTCGTCTCGAAGATGTATTGGCAAAAACTTTAAATCGGCTGCCACCACTGTATGCAACCTCCGCAAAGGGGATTGCTCATTTGCGGTATTACGCCCAAATGAATATTGGTTCAGAAGTGGCGATTATGGTGCATGAGGCGATGTTAGAAGTTCGTAATGCGAGTTATCAAAGAATTGAGCCGTTGATGTTTTCTAAAATTCGCTATGAAAGAGAACAGTCTCTAACTAAAGTCAGTAAATTACTGCTTGATCGGCAAGTAAAATGGCAAAATCTTAGCGAGTCTGTATCCAAATCTCTAGAGTTTGCGAAATCTGGAAAAGTCTGTTGGGAGCGATCGCCTCATAATGCACTTAAACAATAAAGGTGGTGTTTTGCACCACCTTTATTGTGTTGAATATTAATTTCTAAAAGTGTAGCCACACTTTTGGAAATTAATATTCAAACCCATTCAGGGCTTATGCCAAAGCATATTGTTTAGGCATCGTAGACAATTTCAACTACTTCTAGTTCTTGTTTTGTGCCAACAAAGGGATTATCTTCGGTCAGAAACAACATACAGTGACATTCTTTGCGCTCGCGCATCGGTACACAAGGGCAGTTCCAGTAGGTATCTTTGACTTCAGCTTCCTTGTCTTCATAATAGCGACAGGGGCAGAGAGGCGAGCCTAACTCCTCTTTGTGTTTAGCTAAGCCTTCAATAACGGCGTTAGTAACGCTAGGATCAACACAAAAAAATGTGCCTGTATTTTTTGCGTATTTTTCGGAAAACTTTCGCATTGCCTCAAAACTTTTAGAGGAAGCTTTATTTTTCCCGCGATCGGACTCTGACTCTGGGTTAAGGGACATAAGCTAACAAGATTGCCAAGAAACTATTAGTTACTACCTATAGCATGAAACCGCTACACAGCCTGAACTAAAACCCAAGAGAGAGTTACGGCGCTTAGCGCCGTAACTCTCCTTGATTAGCTATAGCCATAATTCATTTTGTTGTTTTTAGTCACAATAAACAAGAATTTTTGCTAAGGTAGAAGCAGAAAAATTAAAGCCTTGTCAGTAGTGCCGTATAGGTGAGTGTATGGCGAGAAGAGTTAACTCTTGTGTATGTATTGGTATGGCGATCGCAGTGACAATCTTCAGTGCGATCGCCTATACTCCTGCGGTGCGATCGGATGATTCAGCTAATGCTAATGAAAAGCTAGGCACAGTAAGAACTTTGCCTAGTCTTCAAACGAGAGCGCGTCCACCTTTACAGCCTGATACTTTGCATGTGGGCATGTTAGAGACGCAGTTTCTTAAATATGCTCAGGATAATAATTGGGCGGCGATCGCGACGATTCATCGGGATGACTATACCGTTCATAAGTTGCAACCAGGAGGCGAGGGCTTGTATGCCTTGCCCGATCGCAAACTCGTTTATGTTAGAGGCTTTACGGCAAATATTTACTTTGAACGCGATCGCTTGGTGGGGATTAGATTGACTCCCGATAATCGCGATCGCCCTTTGACGACATCAGAGTTATTAAATCTAGTTAGGGCTTGGTTTCCTGATGATGTTTTGAGTGTCATCTATCAAGTCGCGCCATCTGATCCGCGCAAAAGTATAGTCGAAACGCTAATTGGTACAATACCAAAAGCTTTTGAACAGGATCTGGGGAAAGTCAGCTTGCCTTTTTGTCGAGCGATCGTTTTTCCCTCGCCTGTTCCTGTAAATACATTATCGACATGTAACCTGAATATATAGAAATCTCTCTATATGTAACAGACAAGGGGCTTAAGCCCCTTGTTGCTAAATTTATTGATAAATCACTTTCCATGCAAAAACGAGTTCTATCTGGTGTACAACCGACTGGCAATCTGCACATCGGCAATTATTTGGGGGCAATTCGCAACTGGGTAGAGACTCAGGCTGATTACGAAAATTTCTTTTGTGTTGTCGATCTGCACGCGATTACGGTTCCTCATGATCCGAAAACCTTAGCTAGCAACACCCGCGATATTGCTGCACTGTATATTGCCTGTGGTATCGATCCCAGTATTTCTACGATTTTTGTGCAGTCCCATGTTTCGGCACATGCCGAACTCACATGGCTACTCAATTGCATCACGCCGCTTAACTGGTTGGAGCGGATGATCCAATTTAAAGAGAAGGCAATTAAGCAGGGCGAAAATGTGGGTGTGGGCTTGTTGGACTACCCCGTATTAATGGCAGCAGATATTTTGCTGTATCAAGCCGATTTAGTCCCTGTCGGCGAGGATCAAAAGCAGCATTTAGAACTTACGCGAGATATTGCGGGAAGATTTAACGATCAGTTTGCACCAGTTTTGAAAGTGCCTAATCCCTTAATTCGCAAAGAAGGGGCGCGGGTGATGAGCCTCACTGATGGCACAAAAAAAATGTCGAAGTCCGATCCTTCGGAAATGAGTCGGATTCATATCCTAGATAAGCCTGATGAGATTACCAAGAAAATCAAGAAGTGTAAAACCGATGCAGTGCGCGAGTTAGCTTTTGATGATAGCGATCGCCCTGAAGCAAATAATCTCCTTGGTCTATACGCAATTTTTGCCAATAAAACTAAGGAACAAGTCCAAGCTGAGGCTGCCACATGGCGTGGTTGGGGCGATTTTAAAACTGTGCTGACTGATGCTGCGATCGCGCATCTTGAGCCGATTCAAACTAAGTATGATGAAGTGGTAAAAGAGTCAGGCTATCTAGATCGCGTATTAAAAGAAGGTCGTGAAAAAGCCTCTGAAACCGCTTTTAAAACCCTCAATGCTGTCAAAGATGCAATGGGCTATTTGCCACCTTTGTAATCATTATTAATAGAGTAAAAAACAAGTATATTTTTGTCTAATCATTTAATTGTTCTTTCAAATTCTGATTAGACAAAATATTTTTTATAGTGAAAAACATGGAAATTAATTTCAATGTAGATGATTTTGCTAAATGGATTGGTGAGATATGTGGCTCTAAGCCGACGTTAAATGAGAATGAATATATATACGCATTTCGGGATTATCGATCATACGGAAATGATAGCAAAACCGAACTAACACTAGATAAAAGTAAGCTTAACAGTATTATCGAATCTCTTGGGCAATTCTCTGTAGTTGACGAAACAATTATTTCTAATGGCTATATATTTGAAACACTTGTAAGAGAAGAAGGTTCGCCTAACAAAAACCCCTTTCGATATATATCCGATGGACTAGTAATCAGAGATCCTATTAATAAGATTACTTATCAATTAATGAGACCTTCAGATGAGTTTATTTTGTTCTTAATATCTAAAGCCGCTAGCATAAGCTCAGCGAGAGATTTATCAAACCGACGATTTAATAGTAGTAGTTGGTCAAGCATTTTAGCTGAAAAGCCATGTTTAATAGAATTAACTAAAAAAATGACACGCGGCGGATTATCCCTGCGAATTGAGTCGGAAGAGAGAAAAAGCAGCAAAGAATTTGAAAATTTTAGTTCGGCTTTTTTATTTAATATTACTTACAATACTGATTCAGCTTTAATTCAACAAATAGGATTTGAGGAATTACTCAGGACATCAAGAATTTCTAGGACTAACGAATTTAATTATAAGGAATTAGAGCCTCCTCGCAGATTCTATATACCAGATTTAATACACCATTATCAATTAGCTGTCGCTTCTGAAAATCCGATGTTGGAGTATATTTCTTACTATCATATAGCAGAACATTTTTTTGAATCTATGTTTTATGATGATCTGATTGAAAAAGTTAGAAACAAAATTACTGGTGCTGATTTTTCATATAAACGCAAATCAGATATTTCGTCACTCATTAAAGATATTAGTAAGTCTGTCAAACTAAGAGATGAAAGTTTAACATTTAATGAACAGGAAGGTTTGCAAATTACTCTTAAAAATTTTGTTAAAATAGATGAACTCAAAACTAAAATTGAATCATATCAATCAGATCTTCTTGATTATTACAAATTAAACTTAGTGCCTTTTTCTGGTGGGGCAAAGGTAGACTTAAATTCTAATGATATACAGCTTATATATAAGCATCTTGCCGCAAGAATATATCAGACAAGAAATTCTATTGTTCATAGCAAAGATTCAGACAAATCGAAATATACCCCTTTTAAAGACGATAAATCTTTAGTAAAAGAAGTCCCACTTATTCGATTTATTGCTGAGCAAATAATATTTAGTACATCGAAAGTTATTTAGTTGAAATTTAACCATTACGATAAAATTTATTTATTTACATCAATTAGTACAAAAATTATAAATATTAAGTAAGCTATGATTAGTTCAATGACTTTGAGATGAAAGGATGGCTACCGTATCAATTTTGCCAATTTCTGATCCTAAAGGTGAAAAATCATATCGCGCCCTTGCAGGTGATAAACACTCTGAGGGCAAAACTGCGGGGCAAGCTTTAGACGCATTAACGGCTCAACTAGGTGAAATAGAATTTAGTGCGATCGTTCTTATTCAAAGCTTTCAGCCTGACTCATTGTTTGGGGCGGAACAACAAAAACACCTATCTGAGTTAATGGACTTGTGGAGACTTGCAAGAGATCAAGACCAAGAATTATCAATCAATCAACAACAAGAGCTAGATCAATTAGTTGAAGCTGAGTTAAGAGCCGCAACAGCACGTACATCAATCTTGATCCAGAGTTAATGAATCCTTAATATGTTGCGATCGCTAAGCGTGCCAATCATCGCTGTGAATACTGCCAAGCTCCTGAAATTGTTTTTAATTTTCCTTTTGAAGTTGAACATATTATTCCTTTGTCTCGACAGGGCAAAAACACCCTAGAGAATCTAGCTCTTTCCTGTCGTTCTTGTAACCTTCGCAAAGGAAGCCGTATGAGTGGAAATCTAGCTAACGCTGATAGTGAGATTGCTTTCTTTCATCCAAGAAACGAAAAATGGCATGAACATTTTTATGTCAATACTGAAATCGGTACGATCACGGGAATTATCCCAACAGGAGAAGTTACAGTCAAATATCTAGAAATGAATAGCCCTGCACAGGTAGGAGCAAGGCAAATATGGATTCGTCTCGGCTTATTTCCTTGAACTCAACAAAGCCTATTTACGTTTGAAATAAGCGCGATAAACGGGCAAACCTTGCGAAATTACTGAACTTTCGCGCTCGGTAGGAATATGCTCAGGAAAAATCGAACTATCGGCAAAATTTCCAGCCCCAGCGAGATTAATAAAATTATCATTGGCATCGAAATGTTGACGCATATCTTCAGCTACTTCCAACACATCTGACTGCAAAAATACATTGGCACTGGGTACAAGTAACTTCGCTAAAGTTGCAACCAGCTCAGGTTGAACGGCGCGGCGTTTTTGTTGGCGACGCTTAAACCAAGGATCGGGAAATTGGACTGTGACTTCATGCAATGAGCCTTTAGTTAATAGTCCCGCTAGCGACACATTGGCATTGCAAAAAATGTAATGCAGATTCTTTAAATCTAGTTCGTCGCGCACTTCATTACAGCGATCGACTAGTGGCTCCCGAATTTCTAAACCCAAAAAATTCCAATCGGGCTTAAGTTGCGCCATTTGCAAAATATAACGTCCCCTTGCCGATCCAATATCCAGACTTAACGGCTTTGACCAATCGGCATAAACCTCAGTCCAGACTGGTGGTGCGATCGCCACGCTGTATTTTTTGGCTAATGGATTTACATGTTCACGTACACGCGCCCGCCGTGAAACATTTTCATTGCTAACGTTGACAATGATTTCAGTTGGGGATGGTTTGGGTTGGGGAGTTGAGGAGTTTTGCATAGTATTTAAGGATACCTCAGATCGAAGATATGACGCTTTGGGCAGCCTCTTCGATCTGCAATTCTCATTATAAAAATCGGTTTTTTGAAAGCACTCCGTTGGAGTGCTTTCAAAAAACCGATTTTAGTGTTTCCAACGCCTAAGGCGTTGGAAACACTAAAATCGGTTTCATAATGAAAATTGCTACAAAAAATGGCTTTTGGTTTTTGACAAACACTTTTGATCCCTGCTCTGCGATATATCTGGAATAGTGCTAAAAATTCCCCAACTTATTGATCGCTATGCCTGTCGCGGATTGGTCTCTAAAGCATTTCTCTAGTATGTCTGACCAGCATTTTCCGATTACCTATTCCACCCTTGCACCGCAAGCCTTGGTAGATCGTGTTTTATCTCGCTATGCTGTGGGCGAAATTACTAGTTGTGTATTTTGGATGCGGGGGCTGAGCGATATCTATTTAGTGGAAGCAGGCGATCGCCGTTATGTATTGCGAGTTTCCCATGCCCATTGGCGATCTAAAGCAGAAATCGAATTTGAATTAGAATTATTAGCTTTTTTGCACAAAAATTATATTCCTGTGGCACATCCCCTCACAACTAATGATGGACGACTAGCAATTGAGATTCCAGCCCTTGAAGGTAAACGCTATGCCGCCTTATTTACTTATGCTGAAGGTCAAGTCGCTGTTGGCGATCTGAATAAAGTGCAGGCACAAAAGTTAGGGGAAACCTTGGCACAGCTTCACGGCACTGCCCAAGACTTTAATTGTCATATTGATCGCCCCCATTTGACGATCGAGTATTTACTAGATGACTCATTGCGAGATCTATCACCGTTTTTGAATGGGGCAACGCGAGCATATATGAATGAAGCGATCGCCCAAATCAAAGAACAAATCCATCATTTACCCAAAGAATTCCCCATTTGGAGTGTTTGCTGGGGTGATCCGCATAGCGGTAACGTGCATTTTACGGAAACCAACGAGATCACCCTATTTGATTTTGATCAATGTGGTTATGGCTGGCGATCATTTGACATTGCCAAGTTTTTGCAAGTGACTTTGCGCGCAGGTATTAGTCCCATCGTTCGCAAGGCTTTTTTGCATGGTTATCAGTCAGTCCAGCCTCTCGAAGATATCGAATTGATATGTATGCAACCCTTGATCCAAGTTGCACAGATTTGGCAATGGGCGATCAGTGTCAAGCACGCGATCGTACACAATCACAGCAAACTTGATGCGAGTTACTTCCACCAACGTCTTGAGCATTTTAAGATGTTGCGATCGCCCGACTGGAAGCCTTTTTAATTCATATAGCAACGCAAGAGATAGCTAGGAAAAATCAAACCCAAAAAGATGAGTGGCGGCGCGAAGTGCCGCCACTCATCTTTTTGGGTTTATGTGTCGAATTACAGCGCTTTGCGCTCAAACCCAAAAGGCGACGCAAAGCGTCGCCTTTTGGGTTTTGTGCAGGAACAGTTAACAAGGCTGACTATAATTGAGATTTAATAGTTAGTAATAAAAAATAAACTATCCCAACTTATTCTCAATAAATTATGAAATATTGGCGATTTATCACCAGCTTTATCCTAGCAACTGTCTTATTTTTAAACCCTTTGCCAGTACAAGCTGCTAGCTCCTCTAGTGTTACTGGTTCCATCCTCAATAAAGCTGAAGGTGAGGATTTCTCTGGTAAAAACTTAATTAGAGCCGAATTTACAAGTGTCACTTTAAAAAATGCAAATTTTACCAATGCAGATTTGCGCGGCGCACTTTTTAACGGCGTTTTATTAGATGGTGCGAATTTACATGGGAGTGATTTTAGCTCAGGAATAGCTTACGTCACTAGATTTAAGAATGTCGATCTGAGTGACGCAATCTTAGCTGATACCAATATGCTGCGATCAACCTTTGATGGGGTAAATGTCACAGGTACTGACTTCACCAATGCATTGATCGATGTGCAGCAATTAAAGAAACTTTGTCTTAACGCCTCTGGCACAAACTCGAAAACAGGCGTTGACACCCGCGAATCCCTAGGATGCTAATAATAAAAAGGAGCGCATTGCGCTCCTTTTTATTATTCTAAAGGTTCCACGGATACACCACGAATGATTCGTGAAAGTTCCGATTTTTCATCCACCGATACTCGTGTTGGTGAACCACTCAAAATCCTCTCAAATCCTTGGAATGAATCCTTGATTTGTGCGCCTTCATCAGTAATCACATACTCACGAATACGGCTGTCATGGCGCGATCCCCGCATCTTGAATACATTGACCGCCCGCGACATTTGTCCACGGATTTCCACATATTGCAACAGAATAATTGTATCTGTAATCGTCGAAATATGTGACTCAGTAATTGAATGCGAACCCATGAACTGATCGGTTGTATTCGTAAATAAGCCCGTAATTTCTTCTTGCTTAACATAGCCCGTTAAGCCAATCACGAATTGACGGAAGGTATTGTTGCTGACACCTCTAGCTAGAGCCGAAAGAGAATCGATCGCAATGCGAGATGGCTTAAAGGACTCAATTTCAGACTTAATCACCTGTAGATGATCTTCTAGTCCCGATGACTCAGGGTAAACACAAATAATTTTTAGTAAGCCAGAACTTTCCCATTTATCAAAATCAGTTCCCCAAGATGAAGCATTACGCGTAAGCTGTTGGCGAGATTCCTCATAGGCAAACAAGATCGCCCGTTCGCCATTCTCACAACCATTCTCAATAAACTTACTTACCATCAAAGTCTTACCAGTACCCGTTGCTCCAGTGGTAAGAATGATCGAATCTTTGAAATAGCCACCGCCGCACATTTCATCAAGGGTGGCGATGCCCGACGAAACTCTAGTATTAGAAGATTTTTGAGTAAGACGCATCGCACCCAAGGGAAAGATATTGATCCCTTTGCTGGTCATCGTAAACGGAAATTCTCCCTTCATGTGGGTTGTGCCACGCAGTTTCAGAATTTCGGCAGTACGATGGCGACGTTCTCCATCAAGGACATTTCTTAAAATAATGACGTTATCAGAAACAAATTCCTCTACGCCAAATCTTGCTACGGGACCATACTCTAATTCTCGCTCGGTGGTCATGACTGTAGTTACGCCCAAAGACTTGAGGCGAGCGACAATCCGAAAGATTTCGCGGCGAACTAAGCCTAGGGAGTCGTATTGTTGAAAAATAGCAGTCATCGAATCAATGGAGATCCGTTTTGCTTTGTATTTAATAATTGCGTATTGAATGCGTTCAATTAAAGCCGATAGATCAAAATCGCCAACTACTTCTTGACCTTCAGGATCGGGAGAGGCATCGAGGATAAACAATCTACCTTGATCGATTAATTCTTGGAGATCCCAATTAAAACTATGAGCATTTTTGATAATGTCAGAGGGTGACTCTTCAAAGGTAACAAATACGCCATGCTCGTCCAGCCCTGTAATGCCGTTATAGAGAAACTGCATTGCTAATAAAGTTTTGCCAGTACCCGATGTACCACTGACAAGAGTTGAGCGCCCTTTGGGTAAGCCCCCATGAGTGATATCATCCAACCCTTCAATCATGGTGCGTAACTTTTGGACACCTAGCTCTTGTCTTTTTATATCGTTACTGTCGTTATTTTTTTCAGTTGATGAGCTAGTCATTGCCAATTAATTCCTCATATAGTAAATCTAGTCCGATTAATACCTTTTCGCGATCAGACAGATCGCCAATTATTTTTCTAACAGGTGGTGGTAAAACCTTTGCTAAGGTAGGAGTAGCAAGGATTTTATCTTCTTCAGCTAGTTGTGGGTTTTTAAGCACATCAATGACCTTCAATGTATAAACTCCTTGAAACTCTTTCTCAAGGATATCGTTGAGCATTTTCAGCGCCCGCACAGAGTTTGGCGTGTTGCCTGCGACGTAGAGTTTTAGGACGTAGGTTTTACGAATCATTTCATTAATTTGGGTTGCGTCGGCTATTTATAACGTATCTCTTAAACTTCTAGAAAATAAATCTTTGCATTGGCGATGGAGCGATAGGGGGACATAAACTAAAGTTTAGGCACAATATAGGCAGAGTTTCAAGATTTTAAGTAGACCAAGCGGATTTAATCTAGTGAATATTTCTGTAAAAAAGCTTGATTAGATCTTTAAGATCTTTTTAAGTTCCTGTTAGGAGCGTGGAATAGATCGACGATATAGCTCACATAGATGCGCGATCATATCAATTAGCGTAATTCGATAATCTAGTAAAATTTCATCATTTCTACCTTCTAGTCTTAATTGCTTAGCAAATTCGTCCATTAGTTCCATATGAATTTCTAGAACCTGTGATACAGAAATATCCGCAAAAAAAGAAAGATTAACGAATTCATCAATTTTTTGATTTAAATCATCACTTTTTTCGAGAAAGTATTCGAGGATAATCGACCGATAAATGTTTTTTAAGCGCTCAAGATACTCTTTTCTATCTTCAGGTGATAGGTTACGGAGAAATAATCGTGAATCGCGTTTGTAATACACCCCCAAATACCCCAATCTTTCATTAAGCTTTCTGGCTAATCGCTGTTGTTGGACACTTAAAGACTCAGAAGCCGCACTGTGCGGAATATTGACATAGACTTGATGTCTAACTTGTGGCGAAATCTTGATAAAAGTGTCGATCGCCTGATCGATAATTGTGGGCAGATCTTGGATCTGATCAAAATTGATACTGATACTGGCTCGATAAAAGTCCTTTGATTCGCTTTGTTCATAGTGAGGGTCACTTTGTTCATAAAGATCTTCTAGAACTAATATGGTAGGTATGAAAATGTTCAACATACCAAGGTGATCGATGACAGTCTCGACATCGGGGATCACATTTTCAAATATAACTAGACAGTCTTGGACATTTTGAGTTTTTGTTAATAAACTTACAAGTGCTTCTAATTCGGTAACAACCGTAATAGTGTATCGATCCTCTGGCAAATATTTTGCAAGAGTAGATTTGGTTTGGCTGACATTAGCTTCAGCCACCAAACAGCATACTTGTAGATTGGACAGAACAGGCACGGGCTATTGGTGGTTGATAATGACTTGAATTTTATCTTAAGCTTTATTTTCGCACTTAAATAGCGAAATCATGTGAGATTGGTGATTGTACTATATATAAAAAATTATAGGCTGTTAGTGACAAACACCACTTATTAAACATAATCCAAAAGGGTTTCAGCATATGGACTCCCTCATCTTAAATCAGTCTTTAGAGATATATGGACAGTCGATTGTAGCAATTTGCCGACTACCCACTGATACTGCTGAAGCAATAGCCCTTCTTCAAAAAGGATGGTCTCATGTGGTGGTGGTGGATCAAAATGATCTGCCACAGGGTTTGTTTAATGCACGATGTTTATTAAATTGGCAATCTAAATCAGTAGATGGTTATACATTTTCTGCGCCATCGATCGCTTTAGAAGATATTGATCTTGAGCCATTACCTGCGATTTCGATCGCCATGACGATCGCCGATTTTTTGCAAAGAATCTCTCAATATCGGCATTCAGCAGAAACTTGGGCTTTGGTAGATAGCAATGGTAGATTTGCATCTCTTTTGGATGTCTCAAGCTTACTGCGATCGCTCGTACAAGAAGATAAAAATCAAAGCCCGTCCATCACCTCATTGTTATTGCCCTTGATCTATCAGTTGCCTCTGCCTGTGATGGTTAGCGATCGCGATGGAGCAATTGTGGGTATGAATGCCGCATGGCGCAATAGCTTGTACGAGAGCTTACCTAGCAATACCGTGGCTGATATATTGCCAGTCGATGAGACTAGTAGCAGTATCTCAAATACATCTACATCATCTCCAACAAAGGGACAAGTTAATGAGCGTTCCCACGTACTAGAGCCAAAGCTCCCTGTAACTCACCAGTTTTGTACTACTGATGGTGCATCGTTTACATGGCAAGTGATTAGTGTGGCTTTGCAGGGCAGTTTGCAAGGGCTAGATCTGGCGATCGCCTATGACATTACAGCCCAAAAAAATCTGGCTCAAGAGCTATCGGGGCTAAGTCGGGTCAAAGATGAATTTTTGACCTGCATTAATCATGAGCTGAAAACGCCATTAACCTCAGTAATTGGGATCGCCAGTTTATTGAGCAACAACACCTTTGGCGAACTTAATGAACGTCAGAGTCGCTATGTGAAGATGATTCATCAAAGTGGTCGGCAATTAGTTTCGATTATTGATAATATTTTTGACCTTGCTAAAGCTGAGTCAGGGCAATTAGAACTATATGCAGAGACTGTTTCAGTCAAAGAGATTTGTCAAAAAAGCATCCAGCAAGCGAAGAAGTTAGTTCAACAGGATTCCACGATTTTTCGTAACTATAACTTTGAAGAAGGCTGGGAGTTAGATATTCACCTAGACATTGATCCAACGGTACAGACAATTTATGCCGATGAAACTAGGTTGCAGCAAATGCTGGTAAATCTGCTTTCCAATGCTTTTAAATTTAGTTTTTCGCCATCGGAACTGGTTGATGATTTACCATCTATTTCTCCACAAATAGGGATGACTGTGAAGTGGTGGGAAGGCTGGCTCGCCATCACGGTCTGGGATCAGGGAATTGGAATACCTGAAGAGAAACAAAGTTTAGTATTTCAAAAATTTCAACAGGTGGAAAACGTCCTAACTCGGCGCTTTGAAGGTACTGGATCGAGTTTGCTCTTAACCAGACACTTGGCGCGTTTGCACGGTGGTGATATTACCTTTGTTTCGCAGGTTGATGTGGGCAGTCAGTTTACGATTTTGTTGCCGCCTGAAACTAGATCCAATCATGATCATGTTCACTTTGAGCAGCTTGATCGACGGATGGATATTAGTCAGGGGCGATTAGTATTGGTGGTAGAAACTTCTACGGAGGCTTTAGATTGGTTGAGAAATACTCTGGCGGATTTTAATTATCAAGTAGTAATTGCGCGATCGGGAACTGAAGCTCTAGAAAAAGCAAGGCGGTTGCAACCTTGTCTAATTTTGTTGAGTCCAGATGTGCCGATGTTGTCGGGCTGGGATGTATTAGCTTTACTCAAGGGGGATACGGTAACCCAGCATATTCGCGTGGTGATGATGAAACGAGCCGATGAACCCAAAATTAATTCGCATCAAGCTGACGGAATATTGCTCAAACCGATCAAAGCTGCCGAATTGAGTGTATTTTTGCCTAACTATGCGGCTAGACCAAAATCCCTCAAGTTCTTATACCTAAATCAAAATCTGGAAGAGGGTGTAATTGAATTACTACACGACCTTGGTCATAGCTTACTAGAAGCGGAAGACTTGCCCCAAGCAGATGTGTTGTCCAAAATTTGGCAGCCAGATCTATTTCTGCTGAATGGTGATAATCAAGTTTTGCTAAAGTATCTAGAAGATATTAGTGAATTAGAGACGCTATCAAGTTTACCAATCTTGATCGTTACCAAGTCAGCGATCGCCGAAATTAATTGGCTCCAAAATCGATTTGCAAACCTGAGTTTGCATGATTGTCTGAGTTTAGATTTAGATAATTTAGATACAGCTAGAGCCGAAGTTTTATTGGCTTTGCATCAGTCAATTAATAATGCTGTATGTTACTTTGTGCCAAACTCTTTTGCGAATACTGCAACTATTAACCGTGGTTGATAATCAATTAGAGTAAAGATTTTGGGTTTTCATTTTACTGTATACAAAATGAAACCCACTCTAAATAGTGTATGGGGGTATATCCCTTTTGGGCGCACTCTCATACACTATTTAAGGATGTTATATCTGGATTTTGAGCCATTTCGCCGAACATATTTGGAGAGCAATCAAGCTAGATTTAGGAGGTATTGTTTAGGGATTGGCAATTTGTTTAATAATTGTTTAGAAATAATTGTTTAGAAATAATTGTTTAAATATAAGTGATAGATCTGTCGCTAACTTTTTTAGAGAACATCAAAATTAGTAAGTGAAAAGCGCCATATCTTGCTAAGGATGTCAAGCTTAAGGTAGAGGGAGTATCAACCAATGAATCGAGAGGCTAAGTCCTTAAATATTGCAGGTAGTAGGACTGAAGTCATGCAAGTTGGAGTGATGCAATTTCCGAGCGTTGGTTTAGTCAATAGTGAGGCGCTGGTTAAAGAGGTAACCTTGATGGCGATCTCCGAAATTAATCAATCAGGAGGCATATTAGGAAAAAATATTGATCCCATTGTGATTGATATTGTGGCGAATGATCACAGTATTGCTTCGCAAGCAGGATCGTTATTGCATGAACTGGATATTAAAAATTTATTTGGGTGTGGTTTATCGTCGGTGCGGAAACAGGTAATTCCTATCCTTGAAAAGCATCAAGCCCAACTTTGGTATCCCTATTATTACGAGGGGCTAGAATGCTCAGACAATATCTTTTATACAGGTGCATGTCCCAATCAAGTGATCCAGCCAGCGATTAATTGGTTGCTGCAAAACAAAGGCGATCGCATTTACTTAGTTGGCACAGATGGTATTTATTCACGCACAGTTAATAAGATTATTCGCGCTCAAATTAAGCAGCAAAATGGCTTATTACTGTGTGAAGACTATATTCCCCGTGACATATCTAACTACCATGAAAGTATTGCCAAAATTAAGCATACTGAACCTGCTGCGGTAATTAGCACCCTATCTCCACAGAACTCCATTGCTTTTTTACAACAGTATGTCGAAGCGGGAATTCAGGCTAAAGAAATTCCCATTCTATCATTGCGCTTAACTGATCTAGAACTGAGGTATCTCTGGGAAAGTCTAGAGCATCCTGTGGCGATCGCAGGCCATCTGGCTAGCTCTAACTATTTCCAAAGCCTAGATACGGCGCACAATCAAGATTTTTTACGTAAATACTCAATTTGGTACGGTGTTGAGCGATCGCCAACGCCAACTGTTAACGTCGTCATGCAAGCTGCGTATACTCAAGTTTTTTTGTGGAAACAAGCCGTTGAAGCCGCTCAAACCTTTGACGTGATTCCAGTACGTCAGGCGGCCTATGATCAAAGCTTTGCTTCACCTGCTGGTAAAATCGTCCGCGATCGCAACCATCACATTTGGACAGCTTGTCGAGTTGCGGAAATTACTCCCACAGGTAAGTTTGAAATCTTATATACAGTCGATCCGATCAAACCAAAGCCATGGTTAGGAGTAGAGGAATTAAATCCAGATACATCAACCGTAGTTATTGAAATCCTTGCGGATATTACTCAAGGCATTCAGCAAAGTTGGCAGCTAGAAAAAGATGCTCAGGACTTGGAATTTACGATCGCGGAGCTATTAGGAAGAGGGCAAGGTAAAGGGCGTAACCAACTTGCTCCTGAGATTACCCGTGCGGTAATGTCGAAGATGTTTAAAGCAAATCAGCGCCTTCTCAAAACACAGGCAGATTTGTTAAATGTGGAAGGGGCTTTACGGGATGCCAATGAACTATTAGAGCATCGTATTGAACAGCGCACGATGCAATTACAGAAAACGATCAGACGTTTACAAAATGAAGCGGCGGATCGTCAGCAAGCGGAAATACTATTACGGGAAAGTCAGCAGAGATTTTCGGCGATCGCCGATAATGTCCCTGGGGTGGTCTATCGGGCTGTGCTACATCCTGATGGCGCTGTCTCTATGCCTTACATTAGCCCCCGCACGCAGGAAATCTTTGGCATATCCGTCGAAGAGTTTACGGAGCATTTGGAATGGGTATTTGATATGGCGCATCCTGAAGACCGTGCGGAACTCAATGAGATGGTGCAGATATCTGCCGAAGAATTGATGACCTTTGAGCATGAATATCGGGTCTCTAGTTTGTTTGAGAAAGTTAAGTGGGTACGCATTATCTCTCAGCCCCATCGCAATGACCAAGGCGATACGGTTTGGGATGGGGTGATTATTGATATTAGTCATCAAAAGCAAATTGAAGAATCTTTACGTCAAGCGGAAGAGAAGTATCGCAGCATTTTTGAACATGCGATCGAAGGCATTTTTCAAGCTCAAACCGATGGATGTTATATCAATGCTAATCCTGCACTGGCCAATATTTATGGCTATGAAAATCCCGCAGAACTGCTTACTGCTGTTGCGTTAGATCCATATCGTCTATTTACAGAACCAAAACGTTATCAAGAACTCTTACATCAACTAGCTACCGAAGGCTCAGTGGCTAGTTTTGAAGCTTTGGTCTATAAGAGCGATCGCAGGATCATTTGGATTTTGATTAATGCCAGAGCTAATTATGATCATGAAGGTAACTTTATTTCCTATGAGGGACTGGTTCAAGATATTACGGAACGGAAACTTGCCGAACAAGCCCTCAAAGCGGAGCAAGAAAAGTCAGAAAATTTGTTACTGAATATCTTGCCAAAAGAGATCGTCAAACAACTGAAGATTAACAATAATGTGATCGCCTCAAGGTCTGATAATGTCTCCATTTTGTTTGCGGATATTGTGGACTTTACGACCCTCTCGACCCAAGTTTCACCCAATGACTTAGTGACTATGCTCAATGGAATTTTCTCTTCTTTTGATCTGCTTGCCGATCAGTTGGGATTAGAAAAAATCAAGACCATTGGGGATGCCTATATGGTAGTTGGTGGATTGCCCACGTCTCGTCCTGACCATGCTGAAGCGATCGCCGAGATGGCTCTAGCCATGCAAAAATCTATCTCTAATTTTAAACGTGATGACGGTACTGCTTTTCGTTTACGAATTGGAATTAATACAGGGGCAGTTGTGGCAGGGGTGATCGGTATCCGCAAATTTATTTACGATCTGTGGGGTGATGCTGTGAATGTCGCTAGTCGGATGGAATCCCATGGTTTAGCGGGAGGGATTCAGGTGACGCAAGCAACCTATGAGTTACTCAAAGATAAATATTCTTTTTGGCATCGTGGCAAAATATTTGTCAAAGGAAGAGGTGAAATGGATACATATATGTTGCTTGACCGTAAGTCTGATTCGCCTGCATCAGAGTTAGCGTCAGCAGACCAAGAGGAGATGCAAAGCCTATCCTCTTCTGTATAGGGGATTATCTGCGCTAAGGAACAGTAAAATAAGGAACCAGATTTTTAGTGATGAGGCGAAGCCATACCACTAAAAATCTGGTTCCTTATTCAATGGCGAAACCCCAATCATGACAACGGTTGCTTACCTTGGTCCCGCAGGTACATATTCAGAAATGGCAGCTTTGCAATATTTACAGCTTAGCCATCCAGACTTAGAGCATGATCCTTCGCGGATGTGTCCTTACCCCACGATTCCCCAAGCGATTAATGCTGCCGAGCAGGGTCATGTGGATGTGGCTGTTGTCCCTGTTGAAAACTCAATTCAGGGGGGGGTAACCATGACCCTCGATAGCCTCTGGCAATCGGAGTCATTGCAAATCCAACAGGCGATCGTTATGCCGATCGCCCATGCTTTGATTACTCGCGCCCAAAATTTTGACGATATTAAAGTTGTCTATTCCCATCCTCAAGGTTTAGCGCAATGTCAGCAATGGCTGGATCATCATTTACCCACGGTGCAGCAAATTGCTAGTGACTCTACAACCGATGGCTTGCATATTGTGGCTAAAGATGTGACCGTGGCGGCGATCGCCTCACAACGAGCCGCCGAAATTTACGATTTACCAATTCTGCAATATCCAATTAACGATCAACCTGATAACTGCACTCGTTTTTTAGTACTCGGACGCACTTCACCCACTACTAGAGGCACACATTCTTCCCTTGCCTTTAGCCTGAAACGGAATATGCCAGGAGCCTTAGTCAAACCTTTATCAGTATTCGCTGATCGCCAAATTAACATGAGTCGGATTGAGTCACGCCCGACCAAGCGATCGCTGGGCGAATATATTTTCTTCATCGATATTGAAGCCCCCATTGATGATCCTAACTTCAGTGAAGCTCTACAAGAACTGCAAGCCGTCACTGAAAATCTTAAAATTCTTGGTAGTTATGCAATTACCTAGCTATCAAATCCGAACCAAGAATTTTTGTAAAAGTGTTGCTTCACAACACTTTTACAAAAATTCTTGGTTATAAAAAAGGAGGCGCAAAGCGCCTCCTTTTTTAGATTTTAGATTGGGCAAGACGCTTGTTCCGCATCAGCACATTTTTACCTTCATTAGTTTGCTCGATCACCAATAGAGGTGTTGGTTTCGCCGTTTGATCCCAACTAA
Source organism: Pseudanabaena sp. CCNP1317 (assembly GCF_034931345.1). NCBI lineage: Bacteria > Bacillati > Cyanobacteriota > Cyanophyceae > Pseudanabaenales > Pseudanabaenaceae > Pseudanabaena > Pseudanabaena sp. CCNP1317. The sequence continues at coordinate 40,058 of NZ_JAYGIF010000014.1, forward strand.
TTACCGCTAGCCGTCCCTGAATCGTAGGTTGCCAATTCCGATTTGCATCTGAGGCAACTACAAAACTTTCTAGCCCAGTCGCCAAATCCTTGAGAATGCTCTGCGAACCATGGGTGGGGATTTTCGCTAGCTTGACATGGATACGAAAGAGGGTGCGAATTTGTGAATCATCATGATGCTCAGGCTGATAAGACACATCAAAAGTTACATCGATCTTGCGAACCGTGCCACTGTCTTCCTCGGTTGGCATTAGTGCAGGTGCAACTTTTTGGCGGAGGTTAACCTTTATTTGCGCCAAGATAATTTCACAAAAATGGGGTTCCTCCATCCTCATGCTGAGATAATCCAGATTGAACTCACGGGAATGAATCAAATCAGGATTGCGTTCATGCTCATCAATTGTATGCAGAGCTAGTTTGAGCTTTTTGGCAAGTTCATGGGTTTTCAGTCTCTCGATCTTTAGTTGTTGGCGTTTTTTTTGTAATTGCCAATAATGATAGGCAGTTGCGCCGATCGCTCCCCATAGTAAGACTAGAAGTAGGCTCACGCCGACTGTGTTTTGCAGAGGTAGAGTGGACTGCTCAAGCGCCCCAAGAAAACCTTCGCGATCACTAGGTTTCACAGTCGTTACAATCTTTGATGCGTACAACATAACAATGCACCAATTACTTAAGTAGAAATTCTTTAAATTATCATTTGTCTTATGACGCACCTAGCAATACATAAGTAACGATTATCAACATAACTTTACTGCATTCCCCTTCACTGACTATTCCCACAGTAGGTACAAAAGTTAATCATTAACTAAACCCTAAATATCAACACAGCGAGAACATGAAGGTTTTACTTGATAAAACCTTCATGTTCTCGCTGTGTTGATACTATTTTATATGGCTGTCGCCAGTCTTGTTAAGATACAAACCCAAGAAGCGAGTGGCGGCGCGATGCGCCGCCACTCGCTTCTTGGGTTTTAATTTGTCCTAATACAAATGGCGACAGCTATAAATTAATCCGAAAGTTTAGAAATTCGATGTAAATCTGATTAATTTCTAGCAATCATAATAGGTGTAGCCAGTTAGCCAGTTACCACTACGGCACACAACTCTGGGACTAGTGAATAGGGTTTTAACAACCTCATTCGCTAGTTGTCTGTTAGCCTCTGCTTGGCGTTCACGTTGTTCTTGTTGCCGAGCAAGATAGGCTTTCTTCTCCTCTGGAGTAAGACTTTCCAAATATTGTCTTTCCTTTTCTTCCGCCATTCTCCGCTTTTCTGCGGCTTCAGCCTTAGCCAACTCACGTTGTTCTTGCCGTTTTTGGGCTGCTTCTTGGTTTCTCTGCCTTTGAAGTTCACGGGCTTGCTTGCGTTCCTCTGCGGCGCGTGCGCGTTCTGCTTGCTGTTGCTGACGTTCTGCTGCTCTGATGATGGAGTTGAGAGTATTAGCGACTACATCACGTCGAGAATTAAATTCATTGAGAATGGATTTGTCAAAGTTAGTGGAACTGTTAAATTCGGACTCAGAGACAGTAAGAGATCGACTAGAAGTTTGATTAAGAGCAAAACTGGGAGATATGCTTAGAAAAGAGACAAGTGAGAGACTTACAAAACTACTGACTGACTTCATGTAGATGTACTCCGTAATTATGGAATATTTGATTGAATAGATATAGTCAAAGCCAATGAAGCTTATTTAGCTTAATATTGTTTTTATGGTAAGTCAATAATTTTTTTTGGAATATTTAAGGTGTCAGTAGACCACAAAAATAAAAATACTAGATATAGAATAAAAAAATTATTAAATTAACTAGCTAATCTACTTTTGTCAGATTGGCAATTTTCCATTTGCCATTTTCAAAACTTAGGGTGCAAACATAGCGCCCCCTTGATGGTTGCGACTGACTGCGATCAATTTTGCCATTGACATATAGGGTGGGACTTTCAAAAATTTCTACGGTCACATTGGCTTGATTATCCTGAATTCCAAATGCTCCAACCCGACTCACCGTAAATTCACCATAGCGATAAAAAGCATTATTCTGCTCTAACCAGTCGATCGCCCCTTTGCGTTTTTCATAGGCTTCCCCTGTAGTTAGTTCAGCCAGCAACTTACGGTCAAAGGGTGGGGCAAACATTTGATTTTTGCTCGCTACCAAATTATTTACGATATCTACCGCATCAGTCTCAGACAAAGGTGTAATTGGGATTTGGGGAGAAGTAGTTGGTGTCGGACTAGGTGCTCCTGTGGGGGCAGAAGTTGCGATAGCTGTAGGTTCGATAGATGCGGATGGACTAGGACTAGCTACGGGAGTTTTGCTAGGACTTTGGGTAATGGCAGCTTTAGTAGGAGTGGAGTTATTGGCGGTATTTGTGGCGGTATTGGATGAACGTGTCGCCATCAAAGCGCCGATCGCGATCGCGAAGGCAAAGGCTCCGCCCCAGACAACAATCCATAAACCTTTATTACTCCCATTACCACCATTATGATCAGCTTGAATTGGAGCGTGAACCTGTACAGTCTGCTGAGGCAATGGTTCATGAGATGGCTCGCGATTTATGGGTGTAGGTGTTTGAGTAGCTGGTGGTAATGGTTGGATTGGTGGTTGTTGAATCAGTGGCGGCGCGATCGCTGGCGTATATGCTTCTGTCGGTGGGACTGTGGGAGTTACTTGGGGTAAGACTTCCGTATGCAAATTATGATTGTTGTTTTGATTGTTATTGAGACCCACAATCGTTGACTGAAGCCCATTAGCGGAGTTACTTACTGGTTGAGTTGGCAAGTTGCGATCGCTTAAATTTACCAAAACTTTACGAATTTCTAAAGCTGATTCATAGCGATCTTTGTAGTGATAGCGCGTCATCTTGGCTAATACATCGACTAAGCTCGACTTGTTTGGTACAAGATGCTGCCAGATTAACTCTCCCGTTTGATAATCCTCTTGCAATTCACGGGGCGGTAAACCTGTCAGAGCTTGAATGCCGATCATTCCAAGCGCATACAAATCACTGTTATGGCGGGGTTTACCTTGAGCTTGCTCACTAGGCATATATCCCAAAGTCCCGATCGCTACGGTGGCGATCGTGGCTCCCTCTTGATTTAGCTGATTTTGAACCTGTTTGATCGCCCCAAAATCGATTAATACTAATTTGCCATCGGATTTACGGCGAATAATGTTATCTGGCTTAATATCCCGATGAATTACGCCGTGACTATGGGTATATTCCAAAATGCTTAATAAATCATCAAGGATCTGCATAACTAAGGTTTCACTGAGCCGATAGCCGCGTACCAACTCTAGTTCTAGCGATCGCCCCTCGATAAACTCTTCTACCAAATAAAATTCCCCAGCCTGCTCAAAATAAGCCAGCAAACGAGGAATGCGATCGTGACTACCTAACTGAGCAAGGGTTTGCGCTTCACTGGTGAACAAGCGACTCGCCACCTTTAAATATTCGCGATCGCTACTAGCAGGTTTGAGATGTTTGACCACACAAAGCGGCTCATTCGGGATGCGCGTATCATGGGCTAAATAAGTATGGCCAAACCCACCCTCACCCAACTTACTAGCAATGCGGTAGCGTCCATCAAGTAATTGACCAATCATCCGATTACACCATTCTTGTCACAAATATATAGCGATCGCCTTACAAGTAAAACACAAAACCCAAATATGGGAAGTGACACAAAGCGTCACTTCCCATATTTTAGGTTTCACTTACTAAATAAATGAAGGAGGCGCTTCGCGCCTCCTTCATTTATTTGGGTTTTGATAATGTCGATGCTCATGCTTTAGGATTAAACGATTTAACGACACCTTGGTTTATGATGGATAAGCTGTAAGCCCTAATACCTAAAATTAAAGTGCTAATGTCAAAAAATGACATAGTGCAGAATGGACATATAGCTTTTAGAGATAGTTTCGTAGACAAGGACTAGTAAACTGCTAGCCGAACCAGTTGTTTTGATGATTTATGGCTAGATACACTCAACATTTCTTAGTTGAAATCGCTCCCGAAAACCTACATTCAACGATTATCAAAACGTTGGAGTCTTGTAGCTTGGTAATTACCTATGAAACTGATGACTATGTGATTGCCCAAGAAATCGAGACTAATGCGTCATTCGCCAAAATGGTTACGGTAGAGGTCTTGATCCATCGTTCTGAGATTGAGGGCAATCAGGCAAAATTGACTAGCGTTACCAAAAATGCCGAACTGCCACTGCGGATTAATAATTACTGTCATGGAATCTCTGATCGTGTTTCTAAAGCATTCTGTGACAGTCCAGAATGGAAGCTATTAGAAGTTACATCAGGATATTAGACAGTATTAATGGGAATAAATGGCAAATTACTATCGTGTACTCGCCGAAAATCGGCAAGCTAGATTTAATTACGAAATTCTCGAAACCCATGAAACAGGGATCGAGCTACTTGGCACGGAAGTTAAATCAATTAAAGGAGGGAAAGCAAATCTCCGCGATGCCTATGGCATTGTGCGGAAGGGGCAGATCATGCTGCTAAATATGTATATTGCTCCACACCATACGACCAGTGTGTATTTTAACCATGAGCCAACCCGCACTCGTCGCTTGCTGTTACATAAAGATGAAATCCGCAAGTTGATCGTGGCTGTGCAGCAAAAGGGTTTGACGCTAGTACCACTCAAGGTCTATCAAAAAGATGGATGGATTAAGGTTGATTTAGCCTTAGTCCGCCAAAAGAAACTCCACGACAAGCGCGATGACATGAAAAAACGCGATGACAAACGTGAAATTGAACGCACCATGAAAAATCGTTAAAATTTAAAAATATTCGTTTATTTGTGCTGATTTGTAAATTAGCGATTGTTCACAAAACCTGTGGTAGTTTAAAAAATATACTGTAGGCTTGTTCACCCAAATCAAGTTGATATATTGCATCTCTAAAAATTAAAAAGTTATTATGTTTGCGCCATCTCAATTTGCTATCAATCTTAGTGAAGAATTTCCGAACTTAACCAATTCACCTATTCTTGAGGCTGTAATTCATTGGGAAGCTCATGCTAATAAGCCGTTAGAGCAAATATCATTAAAGGATAAGCTAACCAATCGATTGCCTGAATACCCCATTATTCAGCCTCAATATGGCATAGAAGTTAAAATAGAAGGCACACCTGATGATAGATCTCAATTTTCACAGCATACACAATGGAATGGCTTTAGGCTTGAAGATAACCCTAAAAATTATGTAGCTCAATTTACCCATACTGGAATTGCTTTTAGTAGAGTTCAATCCTATGAAAGTTGGGAAAATTTTAAGACCGAAGCCTTGCGGGTTTGGGATGTTTTTGTGGAGTTAGCAGAGCCACCAGCAATCCGCCGATTAGGAGTCCGATTCATTAACCGAATTCTTTTAAAACAAGATGAGTCAATCTCAACCTATCTTATAAGCGAACCATATAGACTTTCTGGGCTAGAGATATCTCCAAAGTCATTTTTTTATCAAGACACTTACCAAGTGAGTGATTATCCTTATCAAATCAACTTAGTTCGTACTATCCAGCCCGATCAATCTGGATCAGGACGTGAGAAAGCGTTAATTGTAGATATTGATGTCTTTACAAATGAAGTTTCTAGTATTCGAGAGAATTTAAACCAACAACTTGCTGAAATGCGTTGGCTTAAGAATAAAATATTTTTCAGTAATATAACTGAAACCGCCTTAAATAATTTTGGGAGTTAAATTATGGTCACAGCTATACGAGGAAATACAGAAACTGCTGATTATATTGATGCAACTACCCATAAGCAAAAAGGGTACTTTGATCAGTCTGTGATTTTGGGTAAGCAATCAGCTTATAACGAGCTATTTGCTTTTTGGCAAGAATGCAAATTCCCAAATTGGGATGGTTATAATGCCTTTGCTGTTCAAGAAGAAACTGTAATTAAGACATACTGGTTTATTGAGGCACTACCACTAGGTTACCCTTTACCCTCAGTTGGGGCTGAACCAGATGGTCATTTAACTCTAGAGTGGTACAGTAATCCGCGCTGGATACTGTCAGTTAGCATTAGCCCTGAAGGTCTGTTGTATTACGCTGCTCTTTTTGGTACTAGAGATGAGCAAGGATCAGATCATTTTTGGGGAGAAATACCTCAGCCTATCTTGGAATTGATCAAGGAAGTTAAAGGAATAACGGTTTAAAAAGCATGATCGATGCTAATCATGTACCTGACGTGAGTGATGATGAAATCTTAGCTCGATATGCAATGCAAAGTAGCCACTTTCGACGTAGCGATCAAACTGCTAAGCCTGAATTGTTTATGCCACACCCTCATCAGGAATTATCGTTAACCCGATACCTTGATGCAACCATTGAAGAAGTATTGGCAGTAGGGGAGGAAATAGCTAAAAATCAAAATCCAAGTCGAACTCTTTATGGCAGGGCTGACATTCAGGTAATTAGATGCAAAGTTGCCTCACTGCGAGTAGTCAAAGACCCAACACCAACAAATCCCAATCATGCCAATATTAAAGGGTTTCCTCTTGAGAAACCAGAGCAGAAGGTGATCGCCCTGAAATTAGCTGCTGATGCCAAATTTTATCTAATCTAATAATGTGCTTTTAATGAGATGCTATCATTTCCAATTCGTAGAGACTTGCATACACACCTTGTTGGGTTATTAGTTGATCGTGAGTGCCAGACTCAATGACTTCGCCTTGCTTGAGAACGAGAATGCGATCGACGTTGCGAATTGTCGATAAGCGGTGAGCAATGATGATCGTGGTGCGATCAATCAACAATCGATCTAAGGCTTGTTGAATCAAAAACTCGGTGCTGACATCAAGACTAGCTGTTGCTTCATCTAAAATTAAAATTCTGGGATCGCGAATTGCGGCTCTGGCAAAGGCTAGTAACTGCTTTTGTCCACCCGAAAGATTTGTACCGCGCTCACGGACTTGAGTTGCGTAGGCTTCAGGTAATTCTTGGATAAAGCGATCGACATTCATCAACTCGGCGGCTTCAACTACTTGCTCGATCGCATAGTCTTCACCGAGCGTAATGTTGTCTTTAATATCCCCCGAAAACAAAAAAGCATCCTGCAAAATTACGCCCACACATCGACGTAACTCTGCTTGGGTAATTTCGCGAATATCGATACCATCAATTAAAATTCTGCCTTTGGTTGGCTCGTATAGACGAGATAACAGTCGGATGATCGAGCTTTTACCCGCTCCCGTGGGGCCAACAAGGGCAATTTTTTCACCTGCTTTCAGGGTGAAGTTCACATCCTTGAGGACATACTCATTGGGTTTGTAGCCGAACCACACATGATCAAAGCAAATTTCGCCAGTGCCATCAAGGGGTAGCCTTTTGGGAGATTCAGGATCGCGAATTTCGATGGGTTCTTGCAGGATGGCATTGATCCGTTCAACCGCCGTAAATCCTGCTTGAATCGTGGTGAATTTTTCCGCGAGTTGACGAATTGGGTCAAACAGGCGCTGTGAAAATAACACGAAAGCTGAAAGTTCACCGAAGGTTAGATTCTTTTGGACAATTTGTCCTCCGCCTAGCCACAGTACGCCAGCGATCGCCACGAGCGCGATCCATTCCAGCGTCGCCGAAACCGCAGAATCATGGAAAACTGTGCGATTTACTTCATCTACATACTGCTTATTGACTTTGAGATGTTGGGCGGAGTTAAACTTTTCGCGGCGAAATAACTGAACGATATTTGCGCCAATAATATTTTCTTGCAGAATTGAGTTTAGTTCTGACAGGCGATCGCGTGCTTTGAAATTTGCTTTGCGATATTCATGCTGGAAATAGACGATTAATGCAGTCACGGGTAGCACCATGATCACTAGCATCAGAGCTAAGTCCCAGCGCAGCAAAAACATGAAAATAGCGATTGTCCCGATCGCTGCAAAGTCGCTCAATACACCTACAGCACCAGTAGCGAATACATCACCTAATGCCTCAACATCACTAGTTAAGCGGGTGATGAGTTTGCCAACGGGCGTGCGATCAAAAAAACTAGTTGATAAAGAGGTGACGTGACGGAATAAATCAGCGCGAATATCTGCGGTGATTTTTTGTCCGACCTCTTGCACCAAGTAGCCCTGCCAAGACTGAAACGCAAGGCGCACTGCGATCGTCAATAGTATGACTAGGCAAATCCACCGCAAACCAAACAAATCGCCGTTTTTAATTGGCCCATCAATGCCTTGCTGTACCAAAATTGGCTGAACAGCACTAGCGATCGAAAGAGGTACAAGTAAAAGCAGCGATATGACAAGCTGTTTAGAATTTTGCTTTGCGTAAGGCAATAAACTCAACATCAATCGCCAGTCATTACTTTTGCGAGTTGAAGATTGAGATTTGGCAGAGCTAGCTTTGGGGGTATTGATCACTATTCGAGATCCCTGTTCCCTGGGTTGCGAGATGGATCGCTATTGAGGAAGCCAAACACAAACAAACTGATAAAGAATATGACAGTGATGTAGACCACTATTTTTAAAGTGAGCATAAATAAATAATCTCCGTATAAATATCTAAGAATTTATCCTATGTTAAATCTTATAGGAAAAGATGGGGATTCCTTATAATTCCTTAAGATTGGGTGTTAGCTTTTAAGTATAAATACTTAAATTAAAAAATTAAAGACAACTGCCGATCAAAGGAGCTACAAGAAAAAAAAAATAGTTAGCTAGTACAAACCAAAACCCATGATGCGCGGCGCTTTGCGCCGCGCATCATGGGTTTTATATCCTAAGCAAAACTTGCTTTGCTATACAATCGAATTTTTAGAAGATGAGAAGAAAATCCTTACTGGGTTTGGTTTTTAATTTAACGTCAGTTCGACAAAAGCAAAAAATGGTAAGAATCGCTAAGCGATTCTTACCATTTTTTGCCATTAGCGTCGTGCTTTGCACGACGCTAATGGCTATATCGAACTCACGTTAATTAACGTCAGTTCGATGAATTTTGATGGCTGTAGTCCTTGCCTAATAAAGATTACAAGGAATCGTGTTGTATAAAAGTGTTCAAACCTGTTGAGAATGGAGTCAATAAATCACAGATTTGCAGTCTATTGACTTTATTTTCAATAATAATTTGGATTTGCTTGTATGCTTAGATCCCAAGACTATTGATTTATAAAGATTATGAGGTCTAAAGTTAGAAAGAGGGCTTGGAGACCAAGCCCCTACATTTACACATATGTAGGGGCTTGGTCTCCAAGCCCCAATCTCAGCTTTTGTCGAACTCACGTTAATTAGCGATGATTACAGTTTATTGAGGCTTTAATTCGTACAGAAATATTTTTAAAAGCGTTGCTTCACGCCGCTTTTAAAAATATTTCTGGATCTTAAGTCAGCGCAAAGCGCTGTACCTTGTAACGACAATTCAGCAATTGCCACTACATTGATTTCTTTAAGGTAACTTTAATTGCTGTGTAGGTGTAAAAAACTGGCGAGTAACGAGATTAGTTAATAACAATGCTGTAATTAAATTAGCTGTGGTAATTGCAAATAAAATTACTAATTGATAGCGTACTGCTAATAGCGGTGATACTCCTCCTAAAATTTGTCCAGTCATCATCCCCGGCAGTGATACCACCCCTGCCACCATCATCACGTTAATTGTGGGAATCATCGCCGCTCTGATTGCATCAGATTGGTAGTTAGAGATCGCCTGTTTTGGTGTTGCGCCCAGACATAAATGGGTTTCGATTTCCCGCGATCGCTTGACTAAATCTTGGGTAAATCGCTCGGCGGCGATCGCTGCACCATTCATTGAGTTTCCCAAAATCATTCCTGCTAGAGGAATTAAGTATTGTGGTGAGTACCAAGTATCAGGCTGTACGACTAAAAATGTGGTGTAACCAAGAATTGCTAACGTGCCAACGATTACCGAGATCCACATGATCGGCAGGACATAGGGAACTTTTTCGCGCACGCGATTTTTGGCTTCGCGGGCTGCCATGATGCTCATCAAGAAAATGATGAATAGGATTACAACTGGCTGTTTGATTTCAAATACAGCATCTAGCAAAAATCCCACTACGATTAGTTGAATAATGCTGCGAAAGGTGGCGATGATTAAATTCTTAGCGATCGCTAATTTTTGCCAAACCGATAAACTAATGGCGATCGCCACCATTCCGAGGGCGATCGCCATTTTGGGGATATTGAGATCGATTACAGCATTCATAGATAAATCACGATCAAAGCCCTAAGCGCTTAGAAAATCAGGAGCTATGCTAAGCATAGCTCCTGATTTTCTAAGATTGCAATGCTGCTAGTGTTTCTGAAGTCAGGACTCCATCAACAGGTAATCCATACAATGCTTGAGCCTGTTTAATTGCGGCAGTAGTCTTTGAGCCTTGAATGCCATCAATCGCGCCATCGTACAGACCTAGCTGGCTTAAAAGGGTTTGACCTTTTTTAATGGAATTGTCGGTGACTTTGCTCGTATTTTCTTGACTAGTAGCCTCCTTATAACTAATGGCGACAGTGTTACCAGATTCCAGCGCAGCCATGGTTAGAGAACCCGCAACACCATCAGCAACTAAGCCATAGGTTTTTTGAGCGAGAATAATTGCTTCTTGAGTCATTGGACCATTAATACCATCGATCGCGCCGCCATAAAAACCGCGATCACTGAGCAATTGTTGCAAGTTTTTGATTGAGTCTGTTTTAGTACTAGCGACGTTGCTCTTCGGGACATAATTACTACCAGATTCCAGAGCAGCAATAGTTAGAGAACCCGCAACACCATCAGCAACTAAGCCATAGGTTTTTTGAGCGAGAATAATTGCTTCTTGAGTCATTGGACCATTAATACCATCGATCGCGCCGCCATAAAAACCGCGATCGCTGAGCAATTGTTGCAAGTTTTTGATTGAGTCTGTTTTGTTGTCGCTATTAACAATAGAAGTGACCTTGACAGGTTTAGCTTCGAGGGAAACATTCGCTTCATATGAGTCTGCTTCCAACGCGGCAATTGTTTGCGCTCCAATCACACCATCAGCATTTAACTTGTAAAAAGTTTGCGCGGCTATAATCGCCTCTGTGGTCGCCGCACCCTTAACACCATCGATCGCCCCAGGATTAAAGCCACGTCTCGCTAATAATTGCTGGATGCTGACAATTTCAGGACTGTAGGCAAAAGCCGCAATGGGCATAGCATTGAAGGCGATCGCTCCAGCCGCTAGACCAACACACAAGACTGATTTAGTATGGTGTGAAGATTTGGCGATCGAGTTTAGTAGCTGGCAATCTAAATTCTGATCAAGTGATTCGCCCTGCTGTAGGCGTTCACTAAGCATTTCACTATGGAGATATGCAACAAGTTCCATATAATTTAGCCTCTATAAAAAATGCCATTAAGCTCATTAATCAGCCCTTTTAAATTCGTCAAACAATCTGATTTCGATGGATTTCTGCAACTTATATTCCGTAATGCAAGATATAAGTAGCTAGGCATAAGTAAACTAAAAATCTAGAAAGCTGTACCACCCGCGTAGCGGGCGGGATAGCTTCTGTTTGTAAGTTTTAATTATGGTGAGCTACTTACAAGATATAAATTGCAGCTTTAAAAGAGCCTATATATTTATTGTATGGAAAAAAACAGTAAATGTCATGAATTGCTTGTTTTTGTCAGTAAGTCTCATTATTACAGCAATTGCTAAGCAAACGAGTCACCAGAGCAAAAATGAAAGCGATGTTTTACAACGCTTTCATTTTTGCTCTGGGTTAGGGTATGAACACAAAGCGCTATAGCGCTCATACATATTTCTGAATCAGTTCTGTTAGGACACTTAGTCTCACAGGTTTACTGAGGTACTCATTAGCTCCAGCTTTTAAGCAACGCTCATGATCATAACTCTCACCTTGAGCCAAGCTTGGTTGCGATCAACGAGATCTAGCACAGCCGTGAGATCTGATTGAGGATGGCTTGGATATTGTGCAAGTGCAGCCAAAGACTGCACAAAATTATGCATGGGAATTGTAAATACCCCCGAAATTGAAAAGGTATGTTGACCGCATTGAGCAGCAAACCCTGTGCTTTGTTCATTTTGCTGAAGTAGTAATCGCCCAATTTTTAAGTGAAACTTTGACTTATCATGCTCAGCAATCAGATTATATGCAGCTTGTTGAACGCGATCATGCAGAAATCGATAATGGAGGATTTCGGTCGGTTCCAGTTATTGTGCTTCTGACTCTCCCAATCCACCTAAATAGAACTTATAAAGAATGCTTTGAGGGAGAATCAATCCATCCTGCAAAGCTTGCCATCTGGAAAGGGCTTCTGGATAGAGGAACGTTTCAAAATGAAGATGGGCAAGATCAAGGATGTGAACCTGATTTAGGGGTTTTTAATGTTTGGTGGAGTTCAAAATGGATACATCTAACTTATGATGGTTGTGGCAATCTTGCACCTAGTTTTCGAGATTGGTTACAGAACTATGTAGAGGAATTGGAGCATAGCTTACTCAAGCCCGATTTGTGATGCTCCTGATAATGCTTCAGGCTTCCTAATTTCGCCTACTACATTAATTCTAGGGAGACGATGCTTAAACCCACAGAGAACTTCCCAAGAAATTGTGCCTAATAAATTAGCCCAATCATCAGCAGTATTCTCTGAAGCTCCACCTAGAAATGTCACTACATCACCAACATGAACATTTGAGACATGCGTAACATCGATCGCACATTGATCCATCGTAATTGTGCCGATCTGAGAAACTTTTTGACCATTCACGGATACACGAATGCGATTGGATAGACCGCGTGGAATGCCATCAGCATAGCCGATCGCCACAGTTGCCATCGTCATATCCTGCGACGCTATAAACGATCGCCCATAGCTCACACTTGTACCTGCTTTGATTTCTTTGACTTGAGTAATCCGCGCTTTGACCGTGAGGGCAGGACGGAGATCGACAATATTTTTGAGATGGGGCGCAGGATAAAGCCCGTAAAGCCCTAATCCTGTTCGCACAATATCGAAATGAATTTGGCGATCGCACAACATCGCGGCTGTGTTACAAATGTGAATACGTGGCGGATAAAGCCCTTCAGCTTTAAGTGCAGCAATTACCTGCTTAAACCTTTGAGTTTGCAATTCCATGAAAGTGCGATCGCAATCATCGGCAGTAGCAAAGTGCGAGTAAACACTGATAATTTCTAAATTCGGCAAATGCTGCACCAGTTGCACAAAGGCGATCGCCTCTTGCCAATTTACGCCCAGTCGCGACATGCCTGTATCAATTTTGAGATGGACAGGAACCTGCTCGCCAATTTGCGAAAGAACATCGTGGTAGATCAATGCTTGCTTAGGATTACAAATTGTTGGTTGTAAGCGATATTCAGCGATCGCCTTGATTTCATCAACCCCATTTGTTGCCCCTAAAACCACAATCGGAACTGTGATTCCCGCACAACGTAACTGAATGCCTTCAGGAATTGTGGCAACCCCTAACCATGTCGCTCCCGCCTCGATCGCCGTTTGACTGACATCGATCGCCCCATGCCCGTAGGCATCAGCTTTGACGATCGCCATTAACTCAGTAGGCGCAGTTAGCAAAGACTTTAATTGATGCACATTATGCTTAATTGCTGAGAGATCGACTTCCACCCATGCTCGATGGTTTTGCTTGAGCATTACAGCGCACTCCTCATAGGGTAATTGGGTTTACAACGCTTATACTCCCTTTCCAGTCTAAAAATTGACATTAAAGCCCAAGAATTAGTGGTGCGGCGCTAAGCGCCGCACCACTAATTCTTGGGTTGGAAGGGCTTAACATTGCAAACCTCATAATTATTTTTGCTTACAAAACGTTATATTAACGTGAGTTCGACGAAAGCGAAAAATGGTAAGAATCGCTAAGCGATTCTTACCATTTTTCGCCATTTGCGTTGTGTTCAGCACGCCGCAAATGGCTATATTGAACTCACGTTATATTAATTTGATTCGGCAAAAATACGCTTGCTTTTCTAGAGAGATCTAGCTCAAACTCAAAATGGCTTTAAAAAGCTGCCTTTATTCTCAGGATCGAAACTAAATCTAGTTTTACCGCGTCTTGCTCAAGACCAGCATCGCCAAAACTAGACTTACAATGAGAATTGCGATCAGTATTTTTACTTAGTTTAATTATCGATACTTATGCGACTCATGAAACTCCTAACAAGATTTAAGCCTCAAAATTGGCAAGAAAATAATTTTAGGCATAATCTTAAACATAGCTTTAGGCAAATGTGGCGATCGCGCAAACGTTTTTTGTCATTTCTTTTTGTCGTAACTTTTGCAACTACGTTATTTCTGCACAGTTTCTTGCCTAGCTTTTGGGGCAGTTATCCTGCGATCGCTCAAGTAAGTACGCTTAATCAGGCTTCAAATAGACCTGTGGCTGCCCCAGCAGCACCTGTCAGACGGCAAGAGGAAATTCGGGGCGTGTGGTTGACTAGCAATGACTTCTCTATGTTTAGCAATCGTCAAAGATTAGGTGAGGGACTACAACAACTTAAGAAACTTAATTTCAATACAATTTACCCCGTAGTTTGGAACTCAGGCTATGTCATGTTTCCTAGCGAAGTCGCCCAACGTGAAGGGATTCAACCATTTATCTATAGAGGCTCTGAGGGACAAGACATCGTTGCTGACATCATCGACCAAGGACATCGGCACAATATGTTAGTGATGCCTTGGTTTGAGTTTGGGTTTATGGCTCCGCAAATGTCTGAGCTAGCAGCCAAGCACCCCAATTGGCTCACCCAACAACGCAATGGTAAGAAAACATCAATTACAGCCGCAGGGGAAGTTGCATGGCTTAATCCTTTTCATCCTGAAGTGCAGCAGTTTTTGACTGACCTTATATTAGAAGCTGTCTCTAAGTATGACTTAGACGGCGTTCAGTTTGACGATCACACCAGTCTTCCCAAAACCTTTGGCTACGATCGCTATACTCTCAATCTTTATCGTCAAGAAACTAAAAAAGAGGCTCCCGCCGATGTCAACAATCCTGATTGGGTACGCTGGCGAGCTAACAAGATTACGGCTTTTATGGCTGGACTAAGTAAAGCCGTGAAGCAAAGAAAGCCCAATGTAATTTTTTCAGTATCTCCCAATTATCATGACTTTGCCTATAGGCAACAGTTACAAGACTGGCTAAGCTGGGTGCGTCAAGGCTTTGTTGATGAATTGTTAGTGCAGGTATACCGCGAAGATCTAGATTCTTTTCTGTCTCAAATTAGTCGTCCTGAAATTGTGGAAGTACAAGGTAAAATTTCCACAGCGATCGCCATTCTATCGGGACTCCGCAATAGTAATGTGCCGATGTCTAGGGTCTATTCTCAAGCTGTAAATGCTAGAAATCGTGGTTTAGGGGTTTCTTTCTTTTATTACAGGAGTTTATGGGGCTATGGACCAGAACCTGTTGCCGATCGCCAAAGGGATTTTCAATATCTATTCCGCAGTCCTGCGCCAAGGGTTGCCCATAGAAATTGATAATTTACCAGCGATCGCTATTAAGCTTGCCAAATACTGAGAATTGCGGCAGCGATTTTCTTGAAGAGAATGAGCGATCGCGTAAATCCTGATTAGAAAAATCTAGCGGCTGGGTCATAAGTTAAAGATATTTGCCCAAAATCAAAGCATCAGCAAACATCTAAAATATTAATGGTAAATCTCAAAAGCAGCAAAGTTATATTTAAAGTTACGATTTAAATGCTTGCCATTACTTGATTCATCGATAGCGAAATACTGGGGAAAATGTCAGAGGCAATGCGATCGGCTTCTCTATACACTTTCTCAATATAACTTCCATTTACCAAAGTTAAAACCGAAAACGTTCCCACCAAAAAATCAACAATCCAATATTCAGGAATCCCAAATTGTGCATATTCCTTCCGCTTCTCGACGGTATCTACTGAGCGACAAGTTGGGCTGACAATCTCAATTACCAACAAACATGGCTCATGCAAAATATCTGGCTGGTTTCCTAAGCTTTTCTTCTGAGCAAGCGTCATCACTAAAACATCAGGACGACGTGTTCTTTTACCATTGAATATTTCAGTGCTATTGACACGCACACAGTATGGATGATTGGAGTGACTTATTTCTGATTGCAAAAAGAAAGCAAAAAACATCATCAAATCATTATGAAATACCGTTGCTGGAGTCATTTCAACCAATTCTCCATCGTTAAATTCATAACGGCGATCGCTGCCATCTTCATAGGTTAGATATTCCTCAAATGTCATTTTTTTCGCAGAGGTGACGGTCATAGCTTTCCATCCTTGCTTTTGGTTTGTGAGTATTAAAGCGATCGCCTTCCTAGACTCTAAATTATATCTGATTTCTGAAAATTCGCACCAACAAGATCTCGTCCCTTAAACGAGCGATTTCGCAAATCTTGCTTAGAAAAATCTAGCGGCTGGGTCATAAGTTAAAGATATTTGCCCAAAATCAAAGCATCGACAAACATCTAAAATATTAATGGTAAATCTCAAAATCAGCAAAGTTATTACATTTTTGCTAGATTTCTCTGAAGATGACTTTAGACGATGATTAATATGTTGAGAAGACTAAAATATAGGCATTAACATACTTGACGCACCAAATCTCTAAAATCCCCTCTAACTCCCCCTTGGGAATCGGGAGAAGTCTAAGTTCTCCCTTCCCAATGGGAGACTGAGGGGGATATCTTGGGATAATTCCCAAAGAAAAGAGTGGCGGCGCTTTGCGCCGCCACTCTTTTCTTTGGGAACTATTTCAAATTTTGGGAAATAGAAGCTAGAGTCGTAGAAAGCGTTGTGAATGCTTGGTTTGTTGATAAGGCATTGAGGGATGCTAAAGCATTTTCTGCGGCAACAGGATCTGACCCATTGGCAATATTGGCTAGTTCATTCACAATCTGGTTAAAAGATTCAATTGCAAGAAATAGCTTCTGAAGATCAACAGTTTGAGCTTGTCCCGATTCTCCATTAAAATTAGCAGGAATCAGTCCAGTAAGAGCCTCAATTAACGCTAATGCAGGTGAACCTGTTCCCACATTAATTCCTAAACTTGCAAAACTAGCACTTAAAGCGTTTTGTGCGACCTGCACATCAGTACTACTGCCATTACCATTGTTCAATAGCAAAACAATGTTGCTAATATCTGCATCAGTGTTCGCAGAATTTAATAATATAGCGATCGCATTGCTGATATCGAGGCTTAACAAATTGCTTTGGGCTTTAGGCGGGATATTTAGCAAAATAGGACTACTGGAGGCTTGGCTTCCTGCTTGGATTGCGAATGACCCTGCAAAAACAGGTAATGTCCCTGTAAAACAGAAGCTAGAAGCGAGAATTGACAAAATTATTTTTTTCATAGAAGTTTGGCAGCTAGGTGGTTTTGGAGCGATCGCAACTTAATACCAAAGCTAAAAATGGCTACGCCATTTTTAGCTTTGAAAACTCTTAAGGGGTTTGGTTTTTAATTCATAAAAGTGTTGTTCTACTTGTGTGAATTGGTATTATCCGATGAGTTAACCTTTCCCAAAGGTTAACTCAAACTTACCTACGTCCAGAGTAGTTAAATCCGTAGCTGATACCAAAGATAACCTGAGTTCCAGCATTACTATTGTTAGTGACATCAGAATAGGTCAGGGTAAGGTTTAAAGGGAAAGTGACATCTGGTAAAAAGCCTAAACCAAAGTTCAGCCCTTGCCCAGACCATGCGGTACTTACACCCCACTGAGGATCAAACTGATAGCCAACATTAGCAAAAACGCCGACCCCATCATTGCTAGTGGACTTGCGATAAATACCTCCACCCACACCAATAGTAGCGACTAAAGGCTTAGGACTTTCAGCATTTGTGGGATCGGTTAATTGGGAAATAGTAGCGGCTCCATATACCGATGAAGGCGTGCCACCTGAATTTGTCCCATAGTTGGCGAAGTTTGTCCAACCAACGGCAACGGCTGCTTGAGTGGTGGAATCTTGAAAGATAGAACGATGCACTTTAAGATCAAAGGAGCCGTTAGACCCAAAGTTCCGAATGCTATTAATATTGAAAACACCCTCTACCGCAAGATACTGATTAGCATCTCCCAATCCAGTGCCGACAGAGACGCTGCCATCAACTGTGTCTCTTAGTCTGCCAGCCGTTGCACCTAAAACACTGATAAAAGCATCACCTGTCTGAAGCCCAAAGGCAACGGGAGTACCAGCATTCAACGAAGGAGTGTAGATTTGTCTGAATACGTTCGGAGATGGAGGTTGAATTGGACGAATGAGTAGTTGTTGCCGAATAATGTCTGGAGAGTTAGATGTTGCATTTCCTGTTTGGGCAATATCTGTACTGGCTCGGGCAATTTCTACAAGATTAACATCAGGATTAGTGGCGATTGAGATAGAAGAACTGCGATTAAATGATGGTGGGATAGCCACAACATCGATCCGAGGTTTTAGATCCTTAGCAGTATCAGGTAACTTGTTTTGGAGAACTGGCGCTTTTGTTACTCCCTTTTTAGGGGTTTGCTTGGCTGTTTTAGCGTTTCTTGTAACGTTCTTAGAAGTCTTCTTAGGCGTTGTAGCGTTGGTTACTTTGCCTTTAACAACTTGAGAATTGGTTACTTTAACGTTCTTAGCAACTTTCGCCTGTGCAGAGAGTGCATTGATTGGTACAAGCGCCATAAATCCCCAGACTGCACCTGCGGACACCAGCATTAATTTATTGATCATAGAGCTTCCCTTTTGCATTTTGTATATTCCTCACCCACAAGCTAACTTCGCTGTATTAGCAGAAATCGTGCAATCCTATGCTTATTAGGCTTATATAGTCGGAACAGCAGAGAAGCGATCGCTTCTCTTTCAAACAACACAAAAATGCAATACTCTTTTAAGATCTTCGCACGATTTCTCTGATGCTGAAGGCTTTAGATTGTACATTATTATGCCATGAATAATCAGGTTTCGTCCGAATTTTCAGCAATTCTCATTATCAAAAGCGTTTTTTTACAAGCCCGCCTTTGGCGGGCTTGTAAAAAAACGCTTTTGATGTTTCCAGTGTCTTCGGCGCTGGAAACATCAAAAGCAGTTTCATAATGAGAATTGCTGCCGAATTTTACTAAGCAATAACCCTTGAAATCTAATAATCGGTTTACAAAACTATTACGGGCGAACTTAAACGCTGTTTTAAAATCGCAGCCTGAGATATTACCCAAAAATGCAAGTCTTTTGGTGGCGGTTTCTGGTGGACAGGATTCGCTATGTTTAGCCAAGCTTTTACAGTTGCAACAGCCGAAGTTTAACTGGAATTTAACGATCGCCCATTGCGATCATCAGTGGCGTAGTGACTCAGTTGCAAATGCTGAGCATGTTGAGCGTATTGCAAAAGAATGGGGAATTGACTTTTGCCTAAGAACAGCCGCAAGCTTGCTCACCAGTGAAGCCGATGCTCGAAAATGGCGCTATGCCATGCTGGTGGAGATGGCGAATATTCGCAAATGTACTCATGTAATTACAGGACATACTCGTAGCGATCGCGTTGAGACATTGCTGTATAACTTGATGCGTGGGAGTGGAGCCGATGGCTTAGCTTCCTTGACTTGGATGCGATCGCTTACTGATGAAATTAAGTTGGTGCGCCCTTTGCTCAATGTCAGTCGTCATGAAACCTTAGGATTTTGCCAAGAGCAGCAAATTCCGATTTGGGAAGATAGTACCAATCAAAATTTGGACTATCGCCGTAATCGTTTACGTTTAGAAACAATTCCCTATTTGCAAAAGCATTTTAATCCGCAGTTAGAAATGGCGATCGCGCAGACTTCAGAGCTTTTGCATGGTGATGTCATCTATTTGGAGGAGCAAGCGAGGAGTTTTTTTGTAGATAACATGACGGTGATTTGGGATGATCATGCGCCTCGTTTGCATCGTCAACGCTTACAAGAACAGCCTTTAGCTTTGCAAAGAAGGATTGTGAGACAGTTTTTGTCAAGGTATTTGGTGCATCAGGTGAATTTTGAGGATATTGAGCGTTTTTTAGATTTGTTGACGGCTCAAAATCGATCGCAGAGCGCACCGTTTAAAGGCAATATTTCCGCTTTTGTGGAACATCCTTGGATTGTTCTGCATAAAAAGTCGGAATCACGGATTTGACGGATGACGCAGATTCCACAGATTTTTTGGAGTTTAGAGTTTAGTGCTTTGCGCTGAACTCTAAACTCTAAAAATCTGTGGAATCCGTTAATCAGTTTAATCTGTGATCATTATTTCCCGCCGAGGGCAATCAAAGCAAAGAAACTACCGCTATTCCAGAGGCAATGCATTAGCATCGAAGAGAGTAAATTCTTTGATCGCCAATAGACAAAGCCCATCACCATTCCTAAAATGCTAAGGGGAATGATATCTGCGACATTTAAATGGGCGAGAGCAAAGAAAAATCCACTAAGAGCGATCGCTCCCCAAACTGGTAAAAACTTGGTCAATGAAGGTAATAGAAATCCACGAAATAGGTATTCCTCAAAGAAGGGTGCAGCGATCGCGAGGGTTGTCCAGAGTAGAAACTTGGGCAGATCATTTTGGCTCTCGGTCAAGATTGGTAATAAAGGATTGCCGCCGCCTTGTCCTTGTAGGAATTTTTGGCTAATTACAGAAATGATCAGCACTAAGGGAACTGCGGCAAAATATCCACCAATTCCCCATGCTACCCATTGCGGTGGTGTAATCTTGATGCGAAACCAGCCTTCGGGTAAAGGACGGTAGGCGGCAAGGCTAGCCTGTAAAATTGGCAGCATCGGAATAACGGAGAGCGTATAGGGAATTAAGACCAGTAATGCTTGAATGGTGAAATCTTCACTGGCTCTTGATTGAAGACCGAGGAACTCGAAAATCAAGGGCAACACTAACTGAGTCATCAAGCAAAATGCAGTAAACCATAGCACCATTACTTCCCAAGTTGTGTCAATTCCCCAAGGCACTTGCCAATTTATTTGATTGGAATTTTGATCTAGGTCACTTTTGCGATGGAATGGAGAAGACTTACGGAAGAAAATCCATTGCACTAGTAAGCCTAACCACACTAAGATCCCCACACTGCCACCGATGAGGGGAATAGAGTTAACGATTAATAATCGATTAACTGCTAAGTTGACTTCTATTTGGGCTTGCTGTTCGAGTTCAGGTAATTTCTCATCTCTTTGTTGAGCTTGATAGAGTTTAGTCAATGCAACCTTGCGATACCAGCCATCAAGGGTGCGTCGAATCTGAGTTTCAGCATTAGGAAATAACATCGTTGGTTCTGACCATAGCCCTTTGAGAATCTGGGCAGTTAATCCATAGCTACTCATGGATTCTCCCTCTAATGCTGCCACATCTTCCCATGTGGCGATCGCCCCTTGAATATCCCCAGTCTGAATTTGCAGAATCCCTGTGCGAATACTGATTTCACTGACGCTAGCTAGTTTCTTTTGCTGTTGTTTCGAGATAGCCGTTGGATCATAGCCGCCTGAATCTGGAGCTAGCGATAGGCGATCGAGGCGAGTTAGTGTGGATTTACTGGCTTTAAGAACTTCTTGATAACTGCTGAGCGACTGCTTATAAATGTCTTGAGGTTTACTTTCACCGATCAAGACTTGGAAGATATTATCTTTTTGGGAATGATCTTGAGCATTCTCTGTGTTTTGATCTTGAATTTGTGTGGCTTGCAAAATCAAATCAGTTTGGAGCAAATCTAATTTTGTCTGCTCCTGCGGATTATTCCAGCTTGCCTGTAAAGTGAAAACAATAAATAAAACAGACAATAAGCTGAGAATACTTAATAGTAATGACTTAGCATTCAAAGATTTTTCATGCAGAGGCTTAGAATCCATTCTTGTAGTTCAGGCGATAGGGCATTGCAAAGCAGCGATTATCCTATCATTTTGACCCTGTAAATCGCAAACCGACGATACCTAGCACAATGAGGCTGATGCAGATAAATTTTGATAAATCGCGGGATTCACCGAGAAATATAGAACCAAAGATCGCTGTTCCCACTACGCCGATCCCTGTCCAAACCGTATAACCTGTAGCAATTGGCAGTGTTTTTACGGCTTGAGCTAACAGGATAAAGCTAGCGGTGATCGATGAAAGGGTGAGGATGGTCGGCAATGGTTTTGTAAGACCTTCGGTGTATTTTAAGCTACTTGCCCAGACAACTTCCAATAGTCCTGCAATTATTAAATTAATCCAATCCATGGTGTATTCCTTAATTGATTTGTATAGCTGTCGCCTTTCTTGAAACCCAAATAGTGTGAGGCGGCGCTTCGCGCCGCCTCACACTATTTGGGTTTTGATTTGTCCTGATACAGGTGGCGATAGCTGTAAATAAAAAACAAAAACTTGTAGATACTGTCTTGAGTACCAAAAAGTCAAGAGGGAATTTTAACAAAATTAGGATCGAAAGAACGCTGAGACTTGAGAACACCAAAGACCTGTCGTAACAGCTTGTGCATTACAGCACCAATGAC
>NZ_JAYGIF010000015.1:0-56196 GCF_034931345.1 Pseudanabaena sp. CCNP1317
TGCGCACCACCGCGATCGCGATCATCGCGTTGACGATGTTGGGGCCGAGCGCGGCCACGATCGCGATCGCCAGCAGGATGCCGGGAAGGGCGAGGATCACGTCCATCACGCGCATGATCACGTCGTCGACCCAACCGCCGACGTACCCGGAGACGGCCCCCAGCACGACCCCGAAGGCGAGGCTGATCACGGTCGCGATGAGCCCCACCATCAACGAGACGCGCGCCCCGACGATCAGCCGCGACAACAGGTCGCGTCCGAGCTCGTCGGCGCCCAGGACGAACTGGGTGTTCCACTGCCCGTCGACCCACAGGCCGCGCGGCGCCGCGTAGCGCTACCAGATGTCCTGGGCGTACGGGTCCATGGGCGTGACCCAGGGGCCGATGAGCGCCAGGACCACCAGCAAGGCGATGATCGTCGTGCCGAACACGACGTTCTTGTTGCGCCGGAGCCGGCGCCAGGTCGGGTTGCCGCGGCGCGCGGGCGCCGGCGCGGCGGCGGGCGGGCTGTTGGGCGGCGCGATCGGCGCCGCCATCCCCGAGCACGAGATCAAGCATGTGGAAGAGGCGATCTCGAAGGGCAGTGTGCTCGTCGGTGTGCACTGCGACGACTCCGACGATCGCGAGCGCGTGCGCAAGATCTTCAAGAACACGGGCGCCTCCAGCGTCTCCAGCGCCTGATCGGACTGAACCCCATGGGGTGTGACCGGCACGAACACCGCGCTCCCCGTCACCGCTGGTCGGGGATGCTCGGCGCAGCGGTTCTCGCGGCGATCCTCACCCTCGCCGGGGTGTGGGTCGCCGGGAGGGTCGCGGGTTTCCTGTCGATCGGGGACGAGCCGCCCTCGCCCCCGCCGCGCGAGTCGATGGATGCCGCCCCCGGCCCCGACAACACCCACACCACCATGCCCCCGCCGCCCCAACCCACCTGAGACGGAGTCACGCGTGACGCGCTTTGTCCGACGAACATCCCCGGCGGCGTTCGTCGTCGTCGTCGGCGCGATCGTGGGCTGCGGCGGCTCGTCGAACCCCAGCGGCGTGCGCATCGGCGATGAAACGCTCCGCCAGTTCAAGGCGGGCGTCACGACCGAGGCGTGGCTGATCGCGATCCTCGGTGAGCCGACCAGTTGGTCGGTCGTCGAGGGCATCCCCAACACGAAGGTCTTCCGCTACTCGCTCGACGAAGAGTCGAGCGGCTTCCTCTCCCTGTTCTCGGGGTCGTCCTCGCAGAACACCGCCGTCGTGTACTTCATCCTCACCGACGGCGTCATGACGCGCTACTGGACCGACCGCGACACCGAGCGGACCCTGCTCGGCAACCCCGTGCCCGACGCTGGCGGACAAAAAACCGGCGGGCTCATCCCGTGATCTCTTGAAACCCGGTGGACTGCCTGGCTGTTGCCGACCTGTCACGTGCGTCGCACTACAATGCGTCCACGCCCACCTGTAGGGCGCGGAGACCACGAGATGGCCGTAGAAGCACAAGATGTTGTATCGACGGTGGATGCGATCCCCCGCGAGCAGCAGTTCGTCCATCTCCACCTGCATTCGGAGTACTCCCTGCTCGACGGCGGGAACCGGCTCGACAAACTCATCGCGCGTGTGAAGGCCCTGGGGATGACCTCGGTCGCTGTCACCGACCACGGCAACCTGTTCGGCGCGATGGCCTTCTACTGGGCCGCCAAGAACGCAGGGATCAAGCCCATCCTGGGGTGCGAGGCGTATGTCGCGCCCAACCACCGGACCGACAAGGTCCACACCGGCGTGCAGGACGGCGGGTTCCACCTCGTGCTGCTCGCGGAGAACAACGCCGGCTGGCAGAACCTGCTGTACCTCGCGTCCGAGGCGTACCTGACCGGCTTCTACTACAAGCCGCGGATCGACAAGGAACTGCTGTCGACGCACGCCGACGGGCTGATCGCGATCAACGGGCACCTGGGCTCGGAACTCGCGCACCACCTCGTCGAGTTCGAGAAGACCAAGGACCCGGCGCACTGGAAGAACGCGATCGCGTGCGCCGAGTGGCACGCGCAGACCTTCAAGCCCGGGCCCAAGGGCCCTCGGTTCTATGTCGAACTGCAGCGCCATGTGCCCGAGCAGGAGGCGATCAACCCGCATCTCAAGCGGCTGGCGCGCGAACTCGAACTGCCCTTGGTCTGCGACAACGACTCGCACTTCCTGCTGGAAGAGGACTGGGACGCGCACGACACGCTGTGCTGCATCTCGATGGGCAAGATCAAGTCGGAAGAGAACCGGCTGAAGTACCCGAAAGACCTCTTCGTCAAGTCGCCGGCGCAGATGCGCGCGCTCTTCAGCGACTGCCCCGAGGCGGTCGACAACACGGTGTCGATCGCCGAACGCTGCGAGGTCGACATCGAGATCGGCAACCACGCGCCGGTCGTGCGCGTGGTTCGCCCGAAGAAGGCAAAGAAGTACGCGGGCGAGAAGGACCTGACGGCGTGGTTCAAGGCGTTCTGCGCCGAGTTCACGCTGGAGCCGTTCGATTCGACCAGCGCGAGCGACGAGAAGGAAGCGAAAAAACTCGAGAAGGAGTGCGACGACACGCTGCGCGACCTCTCGAACGCCGGGTTGATCTGGCGCTACGGCCCCGAGATCCTCAGCGACGAGGACGACGCGACGCGCACCGGCGAGGAGAAGCGCGCGATCCGCGCCCGGCTCGAGCGCGAACTCACCATCCTCGCAGACAAGTCGATCTCGGCGTACTTCCTCATCGTGTGGGACTTCGTGAACTGGGGTCGCCAGCGCGGCGTGCCTGCCATGGCCCGTGGCTCCGGCGTGGGGACCATGGTCGGCTACGTGCTGGGCCTCTCCAACGCGTGCCCGGTGCGCTACGGCCTGCTCTTCGAGCGCTTCACCGACCCGAACCGATCGGAATACCCCGATATCGATATCGACCTGTGCCAGGACCGGCGCGCCGATGTCATCAACTACGTGCGCGAGAAGTACGGGCATGTCGCGCAGATCATCACCTTCGGGACGCTGAAGGCGCGTGCCGCGATCCGCGACATCGGTCGTGTGATGGACATCCCGCTGCCGGAAGTCGACAAGATCGCGAAACTGGTGCCCGAGGGGCTGAACGTCACGATCGATGTCGCGCTCCAGCAGGAGCCCGACCTGAAGTCGATGTACGACGCGGACCCGCGCACGAAGCAACTGCTCGACACGGGGCGGACGCTCGAGGGCCAGGTGCGCCACGCGAGCGTGCACGCCGCGGGCGTGATCGTCGCGACGCGCCCGCTGCACGAGATTGTGCCGCTGTACAAGGCGCCGGGTTCGGACGACGTCGTGACCCAGTGGGACGGCCCGACCTGCGAGAAGATGGGCCTTCTCAAGATGGACTTTCTGGGCCTGCGCACGCTGAGCGTGATCGAGCGGACCAAGCACCTGATCCGCACGACGCTGCCCGAGGGCGCGATCCGCGCCGCCGTCGGGTGGGACGATTCGCGCGTGGGCGATCCGCTCGACCTCGACCGGCTCGCCTTCGACGACCAGCGCGTGTTCGAGTGCTTCCGGCGCGCCGACACGACGGGCGTGTTCCAGTTCGAATCCGGCGGCATGCGCCGGCTCCTTTCCGAGATGCGCCCCGACCGGCTCGAGGACCTGATCGCGGCCAACGCGCTCTTCCGCCCGGGTCCGATGGACCTCATCCCGACCTACAACCGGCGCAAGCACCGCGAGGAGCAGGTCCCCTCGGTCCACCCGATCGTCGATCGCTTCACCGAAGAGACCTACGGCGTGATGGTGTACCAGGAGCAGGTCATGCAGATCTGCCATGAACTGGGCGGCATCTCACTGCGCGATGCGTACTCGCTGATCAAGGCGATCAGCAAGAAGAAGCAGAAGACCATCGACGCCGCCAAGCCCGAGTTCATCGAGGGCGCGGTCAAGAAGGGGATGGGTAAGCGCGAGGCGGAAGAGCTCTTTGAACTGATCCTGAAAT
Organism: Pseudanabaena sp. CCNP1317; assembly: GCF_034931345.1. NCBI lineage: Bacteria > Bacillati > Cyanobacteriota > Cyanophyceae > Pseudanabaenales > Pseudanabaenaceae > Pseudanabaena > Pseudanabaena sp. CCNP1317. The sequence continues at coordinate 3,961 of NZ_JAYGIF010000015.1, forward strand.
TCGCGGGCTACGGCTTCAACAAGTCGCACTCGACGGCGTACGCGATCACGGCGTACCACACCGCGTACCTCAAGACCTATTTCCCCAACCAGTACATGGCCGCGTTCCTGACCTACGAGAGCCAGGCGCTGAAGGTCGACGAGTGGATCAAGTATCTCGATGACTGTCGCAAGACGGTGTTCCCCGATTCGGTGAACGGCTCGCATGTTGGCGTCGAGGTGAAGCCCCCGGACATCAACCTGTCGGAGTCGGATTTCTCGGTCGTGTTCGTCGAGGGCGAGACGCGTGATAACTGCCACGGGCACGTTCGCTTCGGGCTGCGCGCGCTCAAGGGCGCCGGCGCGAAGGCGATCGAGGCGGTCATCGCCGAGCGTGTACGGTCGGGCCCGTTCACCTCGCTGCACGACTTCTGCGAGCGCGTGCCCGCGGGCTCGCTGAACAAGGCGACGATCGAGGCGCTGGTGTGCGCCGGCGCGTTCGATTCGGTGCACGGGCGAGAGAAGCGCGCCAAGATGGTCGCGACGATCGAGTCGGCGGTCGCGGCGGGGCAGACGCTCGCGCGCGATCGCGCCGCCGGGCAGAACGCGCTCTTCGGGTTCGGTGGGGGGGATGACGCCCCTGCGCCGACGCCGCCCCTGGCGAGCACCGAGCCGTGGGGCGAGAAGGAACTGCTGCAGCGCGAGAAGGAAACGCTCGGGTTCTACTTGTCGTCGCACCCGCTCGCGCAACACGGCGAGAAGCTCGAGCACTTCGCGACCGCGACGACCGCGACGGTGCGCGAGGCAAAGCAGGACGAACGACACGTGGTGGGCGGGCTGGTGAAGTCGGCGCGCATCATCGTCACCCGCAACGGCAAGACCGCCGGCTCGAAGATGGCGATCGTCACCTTCGAGGACCGCGCCGGGACCGTCGAGTCGGTGCTCTTCTCCGACTGCTACGCGAAGTACGGCCATCTCATCGTCGAGGACGCGATCCTGCTCATGATGGGCAAGGTCGACCACTCGCGCGGCGACGCGCAGATCATCGTCGACAAGGTCTGCGACCTGGAGACGGCGGCGACCGAACTCGGGCGGCGCATCGAGGTCGTCATCGACGAGCGCCGGCTCAACGGCTCATCCGAGAAGGCGCTGCGAGACCTGCGCCGGGTCGTCGAGGCCCACGCGGGGCGCGACGAGCCGGCGACCCTGCCCAGCGGGGAGAAGCGCCCCAGCGCCACGCCCCTTCAGATCGTGCTGCGCACCCGGGCCGGCAAGCGCGTCACGCTCGAAGCGTCGGCCTGGCGCGTCAGCCCCACCGATGACCTGCTCGCCGCCCTCACCAGGACGATGGGGAACCACAATGTTCGACTGGTGACCGACACCTCGCCGGGCATCGAAGAGCGACCCCGGTACCCGTCGCGCGGCCAGAGATCAGGGATGCGCGAACCGGCTTTCGCGTGAGGGCTAGTTTGCAGAACCGGGGCTTTTACCTGTCCAATTCGACGAAAGAGAAAGTACTTTCATAGGGTGGACAAAGATCCGGGATCCATCACGAAAGCGGTCAACACGCTGGGGACCGTGAGCGGTGGCTCCGCCGACGAGGCGGCTATCAATTTGTTGTACGAAGAGTTGCGTCGTCTGTCGGCGTCCGCGGTCCGCCACGAGCGCGTCGAGTACGGCGTGCTCACCACCGACATCCTCCATAAGGCGTTCGAGCGCCTGTTCCTGCGCCCTCGCGCCCAGGGCAAGCCGGTTCACTGGAAGGACCGGCACGAGTTCTACGGGGCGGCGGCCCAGACGGTGCGCAGGATCCTGATCGAGGAAGCCCGCAAGCGACTCGCGATCAAGCGAGGGGGCGGCATCAGGCATGTCCCGATCGAGAACATCCGAGACGCGCTCGCGGCCCCCCCAGACTTCCTGCTCCGGCTGGATGAAGAACTGGCGGCGTTGCGCACGCTGAACGACCGGGCGGCCCGCGTCGTGGAGTTGCGCTTTTTCGGGGGGTATTCGTCGGAAGAGATCGCCGAGGCGCTGGGCGTCTCGGCGCGCACGGTGCGGCGGGACTGGGACATCGCGCGTCTCTGGCTCTACCGGCGCATCCGGGACGAGGACACCGGGGAGTACGCGGCGCTGGCCGAGGGCGAGGATGCCCCCGAGGAAAGGGCCTAGCGATCGTGCGCGGGTCGATAGGCGAGCAGGTCGGCGCGCAGGGCGTGTCGTCGTTCGTCCTCGCCGAACGCACCGAGGGTTATGTCGAACGTGATCCAGGGGTCGGAGGGCAGCGAGTTCTCGACGGTCCGCGACGCCTGGACGCGCACGACGCCGCGCTCGCCGCGGATGCCCAGCAGGTGGAATTCGCGCGCCGTCTCGGTGCGATCGACGACCTCGAGGACCGCGAACCCGCTGCGTCCGGACGCCCAGTGGACGCTTGAGAGGATGTCGCGCCACGACGCGTGGACGACGGGCCAGGGTGGGGGCGTGTCCCCGGTCCACTCGACGCGGCCGCGCAGGTCGCCGGGGCTCTGCACGCCCAGCGGCGTCGGGTCGCCCCGCGAGTCGGCGCCCCCGGCGCCCCCGGTCCCCCCGGCGCCCCCGGTCCCCCCAGTGTCGGCGCCCCCGAACAGACCCCCTGCGCCGAGAAGGATCAGCGCGAGCGTCCCTCGCGTACAATGACGCGGTATGAGCCGCGTGACGATCGGGCCCCTCGCTCTCGGTGGGAGTGTGTTCAGAGGGGTCGGTCCCTGGAGTTTCCTGCGAGTGGATGTCACCATCCGTGTCCCTTCCGGCGCCGACCGTGTGACCTTCCTGGGCTCCGGCGACCGCAACCTGAAGATGATCCGCGAGGCGCTGGGCGTTCATGTCGCGGCGCGCGATGACGATATCCGAGTTTCGGGCGAGCCACAGGCCGTCGCCGCCGCCCGTCGAGTGCTGGAGCGCATCGGCGTGCTGACGGGCGAGACCGGCGCGTCGGGGAGCGAGCGGATGCTGTCGCGCCGCGAGGTGCTGAACATCATCGCCGACGCGGCGTCCGACACGGTGGGCGAGGGCGCCGAGTTCGAGAGCGAGGACGCGATCGAGTACCACCTGCGACAGGACGACCGCGCCGCGTGGGAGGGCCCGCTCGAGGCCTACGCCGCCGGTCGGCGCGTCGCGGGCAAAAGCGACAATCAGACCGCCTACCTCGAGGCGATCCGCACGCACGACATGGTGTTCTGCATCGGCCCGGCCGGCACGGGCAAGACCTACCTCGCGGTGGCGGCGGCGGTGCACGCGCTGAAGACCGGACGAGTGAAGAAACTCGTCCTCGTGCGCCCGGCCGTCGAAGCCGGCGAGAAACTCGGCTTCCTCCCGGGCGACCTGCAGGCGAAGGTGAACCCCTACCTGCGCCCGCTCTTCGACGCGCTGCACGACATGATGGACTTCCCGACCATCAAGCGGTTCATGATCAACGACGTGATCGAGGTCGTCCCCCTCGCGTACATGCGCGGGCGCACGCTCAACGACGCGTGCATCATCCTCGACGAGGCGCAGAACACCACCGTCTCGCAGATGAAGATGTTCCTGACGCGCATGGGCCAGCGCTCGAAGATGATCGTGACGGGCGACACCACCCAGACCGACCTCGACGACCCCACGCAGTCGGGGCTCATCGACGCCGCCCGGCGTTTGCGGCGCGTCCCGGGGATCTCCTTCGTCGCCCTGGATCGCGCCGACATCGTCCGCCACTCTCTGGTTCAGAAGATCGTCGAGGCCTACGGCGACGACCGGGCCGGCGAGAGGCCCGAGAACCATTCGCAAGCCCCGCCCGGACCGGGCGGGCCCACGTCCTGAAATCACGAATCGGCCCGATCGGGCCGATGGAGCATGAACGCGCCCCATGGGGGGCGTGAGCGAAGATCAACGCATGGCAGAGCGCCCCGTCATCCGAAGCGCACGCACCGCGCCCTCGCGAGGAGTCGCTGCGCGCCGGCGCGAGCTGCGCAAGGCGCTCGAGCGCCGCGAGGGGAACCTGCTGCGTGACCTGGCGCACAACCCGCAGGCCGGGCTGGCGCTGGCGATCGCGTTGTCGTTCGCCGTGCTCGCGGGGCTGGTGGGGGCGTGGGCGCACGATCGTGCTCGTGTCGCGATCGGGCGTACGGCGCAGGATTCGCAGCTCGTGCGCGTGGAGTTCACGCGCGAGAACACGACGGCGACGGAGAGCCGTCGCGAGTCGGCCCGCCAGCAGTCGCCGCGCGTGTACGTGGGCGACCAGGCGATCTTCCAGGAGTTGGAGTCCTCGTTCGCGCGCCTGCCGCGCTCGCTGGCGCAGGCCGAGTCGCTCGAGAACGTCGCGCTGGAGATCCGCTCGCTTTTCCGGCTGGACGAGGCGTCGCTGAGCGCGATTCGCGCGCAGGCGACAGCCGACGACGGCGTGAGCGAGCGCTGGTCCGCCGCCGTCAAGTCGTTCATCCGCGAACTGGAACGCACGCCGATCCTGCGCGCCGAGGAATACCAGGTCCAGGACATCTCGCCGGGCAACCGGATGGAGCTGCGCCTGCCGGGCGTGGTGAACCCTGTGCCGAAGGACCGCGCGCTGAGCGTCGCGAACGAGGAGCGCCTGCGCGAGGAATTGCGCCGGCTCGCCCGGCGCGCCGGCTTCGACGACGCCGAGGCGCGCCCGCTCGTCGACCGGATCGCGCCGCCCCGTGGCGCGCGCGCGACCTTCAGTTTCGACGAGGTCGCGACGCAGATCGAGCGCGAGCGGGCCGCCAACGCCGTCCGTCCGGAACTGCTCGTCTACAAGAAGGGCGACGTACTGCTGCGCCGGGGCGAGATCATCGACGCGTCGCGCGCCGAACTCATCCTCGCCGAGCGAGAGGCGTACCGCGCCGCCGAGGCGCGCGAGCACCCGCTCTCGCGCCCGCTGCGAGGGCTCGCCACCGTCACGCTCTTCGCGATCGCCACGCTGGGCGCCTCGCTCTACATCGTCGTGTTCTACCCGGCCGGCGAGCGCCGCCCGTCGCGCCTGTTCCTGGTCGCGCTGCTGGCGCTGGTGACCTTCTTCGTCGCCGCCTGGGCGGCCGAGGTCAGCCCGGGCGCGATCTACCTCGTCGCGACACTGCCGACGCTCTTCTTCGCGTCCGTGCTCGTCATCGTGTACGACCAGCGCTGCGCGCTTCTCATGGGCGGGCTGCACGCGGCCCTCCTGGCGGCCACCCTCCAGTTGCCCCTCGCCTTCGCGATGGCCCTGCTCGTCGCGATTGCCGCCATGATCGCGCAACTCGCCGAGATCCGCCAGCGCACCACGCTGATCCGCGCTGGGCTCATCACCGCTGGCGTGGCGTTCCTCATCGTCTTCGCCACCGGCGTCTTCGAGCGACCCGTCTTCGACCCCACCCGCGACGACGCCGAGCTGCTCACCCCCGCCCGGCGCGAACTGGTCGTCGACGCCTCCCTCTTCGCGGTCTCCGCGATGCTCGTCTCGTTCCTCACGCTGGGGCTCCTCCCGGCGATCGAGCGCCTCTTCGATGTCCTCACCGGCATGCGCCTGATCGAACTGCGCGACCCCAAGCAGCCCCTGCTGCGCAAACTCGCCCAGCGCGCCCCCGGCACCTACACCCATTCCATCACCGTCGCGGCTCTCGCCGAGTCCGCCGCCGACGCCGTCGGCGCAGACTCCCTCCATGTCTATGTCGGCGCGCTCTACCACGACATCGGCAAGATGAACAAGCCCGACTATTTCGTCGAGAACCAGGGCGGCGGCTTCAACCGCCACTCGCGCCTCTCGCCGGCCATGTCGCTGCTGGTCATCGTGGGCCATGTCAAAGACGGCGTCGAGATGGCCTACGAAGAGGGCCTGCCCCGCTCGCTGCGCCACTACATCGAGTCCCACCACGGCACCACGCTCGTCGAGTACTTCTACCACCGCGCCAAAGAGCAGGCCGAAGAGAACAAAGAGGGCGCGCCGGCCGAGATCGGCTACCGCTACCCCGGGCCCAAGCCCCAGACCAAAGAGGCCGCGATCCTCATGCTCTGCGACGCCGTCGAGTCCGCGACGCGCGCCCTCGCCGAGCCCACGCCCTCGCGCATCGAGTCGGTCGTGCGCACCATCTCGCTCAAGCGCCTCATGGACGGCCAGTTCGACCAGTGCGACCTGACCCTCCGCGAGCTCCAGGTCATGGAGGACGCGGTGATCAAGTCGCTGAACTCGATCTACCACGGGCGCATCGCGTACCCCTCGTCGTCGGGCGGCGAGAAGAGCGAGAAAACGCGCGGGCACAGGGCCGGTCAGAGCGTGCCCGCGCAGCAGACGCAGTCAGCGCCCACCAGCGGCGCCCCGGCGCCAGAGACGGCGCAGGCCGCGAAGCCGACGGGGACCTGAGCGCGTTCAGATGTCGCGCCCGAGCACGCCGTTTTCGGTGGTGAGGACGGGCGCTTCCCAGATGACACTTGGCAGGTCGACGCCGGGGAGCATGGTGTCGAACGAGCGCTGCTCGCCGTGGCCGTCGACGAAGTGCACGAAGTGCTTGAGTTTGTTGAACTCGCCCTTGCGCACCGTGTTCCACCGGATGAGCAGCCCCTTCGCGCCCGGGAACGCGACGGCGTGCTCGGGCATGGGCTGGTGGTTGCGCACCTCGGGCGTGCGCCCGTGCTCGAAGAACCAGGGCGTCGCGAACGCGCCGAACATCATCAAGTCCCGGGCGGCGGCGTCGTAGGGGCGCGCCGGGACATCCCACTCGGGATCGACCTCGGGCCCGTTGCGCGCGAGGGCGCCGTCGTAGCCGTCGAGGATGAGTTTCCACCACCACGCGAGCGGCTGGCCCCAGTAGGTCCCGTCTGGGTCGAACCCGCCGATGCCCTGCGGGTTGTCGAGCCGGGGCGTGTACTCGATCGGGGCGAGCGCCGTTCCGGGCACGCCGTAGTAGGGGTACCACCCGCGCCGATCCGTCGTGTATCGCTGGAGTTCCGCGTGCACCTGGCGCTGGTGGGCGAGAACAGTGCGCTCCTTGGCGATAAGCCGGACCTCACGCAGCGTGGGGATAAGGATGCCCAGGAGTATCGCGATGACACCAATGGAGACGAGGAGTTCGAGGAGGGTGAAACCCCTGCCGCGTAGATCCCTGAGAAATGTTCTGCTGGCCATCGCAAAATCTCCGGAAACAGTCTTGACAGCATACCCCCCCCCGCGGTAGGGTGCAAGACTGAAGGTGGCCACCGGGGCCGCCGAAGGGGAACTTCTGGAGAGGATCAACAGGTGAAGAAGAGCAACGGCGTCGTGGCAGCGATGGGTCTCGTGGTCGGATTGGCGATCGGACTTCTTGGTGTCCCTTCCAGCTCTGCGTATGCGGAGCTTGACGGTCCGTGTGACCCAACGGGTCTTCCTGAGCCATGCAACGGCAACGGCACCACGAACTGCACGAGCTGTACAGCCCGAACCACTAACTGCCGTGGTGGCAAGCTGGCATACTGCTGCGGCAACGGTCAGACTCAGCGTGACTGTGAGTGTCACTCTGCGACGAACCCGCCGAGCAATTGCAGCGGCGCTTGAGACGCCACGGCGATTAGATTCAGAGGAGAACTCACAATTCAGAAGCAAACATTGGCTCTGGCCACTTGCTTTGTCGTGATCGGCATAGTTGGAGGCATTGTAGTTCGGCAGGCCTTGATCAGAGGCCCTAAGCACGATCTGCCTGCCGAGGCAGTGCCACAAGCACGCGCCGCGGTGAAGCATTTCGAATCGACAAGGCAAGTCCCAGCAACAGATGTGCGGCAGATGGCCGAGGCGATTTCGCGTGCGCAGCCAATCAAGGGGCAGCGCGACGAGATCGACCTCAATGCTGATGCCCGTGCAGCATTTTTCACTATGGTCGCAGAATGGCTTTCGTATCGGGCGAATCTCGATCACGATGGCTATGTTGCATGGATGCACAGCAGAGACTACTCCCTCGCGCTCGACGATGTTGGAGGAGAGTCGCGGCGCGGCCTCTCTCGTGAAGATCGGGAGATGGCCTGGCGCTATTACACGGGAGAAGATCTGCCGGACAACCTGGCCCCCGCCGAGTTCTTCCGGGTCTGCTTCGTGGGCTGTCTGAATGCAAAAGGATCCTTTTTGCGCCCCGCCGCGGTATCTGAAGACGCGTTGGTATCTTTCCGCGCGATCCAGTCCGTGCGGTCTAATCCCTTTCCGCTTCCGATCGATGAGTTTCCCGAGGAGGAAACCTGGGTCGGTTTCGCGTCATCGGGAGACCGGGAGCACTGGAGGCCTCCGATATCGTATGCGGAGGTGCTCAGCCGGGATCGTGTCGCAGTAACTGCTGTGCTACTGATGGCTGTGCGCGGGCAGGGGGGGCAATGGGTGCCTACCACGCTCGCCGCATATTACGACATGGGCTCGAGCGAATGGCACATTCTCACCGTTGTCTACTCTAATTCGTTTTACCGTGGCATCGCCATAGAGCGCTGACCTCACACCGCCCCGAAGGTGAAACTCTTCCCCTCGTACCCCACGCGCACCGTCTGCCCGTCGGCGATCTCGCCCGACAGGATCCGCGCGGCGATGGGGTTCTCGAGGCGCTGCTGGATCACGCGCTTGAGCGGGCGGGCGCCGTAGACGGGGTCGTAGCCCTCGTTGGCGATCGCGTCGATCGCCTCGCGCGTGAGGTCGATGCTGATCTCGCGCTCGCTGAGGCGCTGGCGCAGGCGCGCGAGTTGGATGTCCACGATCTGCGCGATCTGCTCGCGGCGCAGCTGGTGGAAGATGATCGTCTCGTCGATGCGGTTGAGCAGCTCGGGGCGCAGGAACGCCTTCAATTGCTCGCGCACCGCCGCCTCGATCTCCCAGTCGTCCGCGCCCTTGCCGGTCAGTTCCTGGATCTGCTGGCTGCCGATGTTGCTCGTCATGACGACGACGGTGTTCTTGAAGTCGATGGTGCGCCCCTGCCCGTCGGTCAGGCGCCCGTCGTCGAGCATCTGCAGCAGCACATTGAACACATCGGGGTGGGCCTTCTCGATCTCGTCGAAGAGCACCACGGCGTAGGGCCTGCGCCGGATCGACTCGGTCAGGCGCCCGCCCTCCTCGTAGCCCACATACCCCGGGGGCGCGCCGATCAGACGGGCCACGGCGTGCTTCTCCATGTATTCGCTCATGTCGATGCGCACCAGCGCCTCTTCCGTGTCGAACATGAACGACGCGAGCGCCTTGCACAGTTCCGTCTTGCCCACGCCCGTCGGGCCCAGGAACAGGAACGAGCCGATCGGGCGCGCCGGGTCGCCCAGCCCGGCGCGGCTGCGCCGGACCGCGTCGCTCACGGCGCGCACCGCGTCCTCCTGGCCCACGACGCGCTTGCCCAGTTCGCCCTCCATCTGCAGCAGTCTCTCGCGCTCGCCCTCGACGAGTTTGCTCACCGGGATGCCCGTCCAGCGGGCGACGATCTGCGCGATCGCCTCGGCGTCGACCTCCTCGCGGATGAGCGAGTCGCCGCGCTGCTGGCGCTCGTCGATGGCCTTCTCGGCGCCGTCGAGCCGCGCCTGCAGGTCGCGGAGTTCGCCGTACTGGATCCGGGCGGCGGTCTCGAGGTCTCCCCGGCGCTGGGCCTGCTCGAACTCGACGCGCTTGGCGTCCATCGTCTCGCGGATCGACTTCACCTCGTCGTGAAGAGACTTCTCCTCTTCCCAACGCGCCGTCAGCGCGCGGTTCTTCTCGTTGAGGTCCGACAGTTCCTGCTCGACGCGCTCGAGTTGGCGCGCGCTCTGCGCATCCGCACCGGCGCCGCCGGACTTCGCCTCCATCTGCAGCGCCTGGCGCTCGATCTCCAGTTGCATGATGCGCCTGCGAAGTTCGTCCAGTTCGGTCGGCAGACTGTCCGCCTCGATGCGCAGGCGGCTCGCGGCCTCGTCGATCAGGTCGATCGCCTTGTCGGGCAGGAAGCGCTCGGTGATGTAGCGGTTGCTCAGCCGCGCGGCGGCGACGAGCGCGCTGTCGACGATCCGCACGCCGTGGTGCGCCTCGTAGCGCGGCTTGAGCCCGCGCAGGATCGCGATGGTGTCCTCGACGCTGGGCTGATCGACATACACCGGCTGGAAGCGGCGCTCGAAGGCCGGGTCCTTCTCGATGTGCTTGCGGTACTCGTCGAGCGTGGTGGCGCCGATACAGCGCAGCTCGCCTCGCGCCAGCGCCGGCTTAAGCAGGTTCCCGGCGCTCACCGCGCCCTCGGCCTGCCCGGCGCCCACGATCGTGTGCAGTTCGTCGATGAACAGGATCACGCGCCCCTCGCTGGCGGCCACCTCGCGCAGCACGGCCTTGAGGCGCTCCTCGAACTCGCCGCGGTACTTCGCGCCGGCGAGCAGCTGCCCGACATCGAGCGCCACGATGCGCGCGTCGCGCATCGACTCGGGGCAGTCGCCGTTGACGATGCGCAGGGCCAGGCCCTCGGCGATCGCGGTCTTGCCCACGCCCGGCTCGCCGATGAGGACGGGGTTGTTCTTCGTGCGCCGGCTGAGGACCTGCATGCAGCGACGGATCTCTTCGTCGCGCCCGATCACGGGGTCGAGTTTGCCGGCCGCAGCCTTCTCGGTCAGGTCGATGCCGTACTTCTTGAGGGACTCGTAGTTGGACTCGGCGCCGGGGTCCTGCACGCTGGTCACGCCGCTGGCGGCGCGCACGGCCTTGATGGAGTCCATCAGGCGCTTGTGCGAAAGCCCGACGACCGAGAGCGCCTGCTTCGCGTCGGTCGCGACCTCGCTGAGCGCGAGGAGCAGGTGCTCGGTGGAGACATAGGCGTCGCCCATCTCGCGCGCGTCGGCGTCGGCCTTCTGGAGGATGGAGAGCATCGCGCGCCCGGGCTGGGGCGGCGTGCCGCTGACCTTGGGCATGCGCGAGAGTTCGGCGTCGACGACCTGCGTGACGCGCTCGGGCTGGACGCCGGCCTTGGCGACGATGGACGCGCCTGTGCCGCCGCGCTCCGAGAGCAGGGCCGAAAGCAGGTGCATGGGCGAGACCTCGGCGGCCTGTCGCTCGAGGGCGAGCCCCTGCGCGTCGGCGAGCGCCTGCTGGGCGAGGGTTGTGAAACGGTCTGGGCGCATGGCGTGTCTCCTGAGGCCATGCAAGGGTACAAGCGCGGCGCCAGACGGCGCGTGCGGATTCGTGCCCAGTCGGCCTGCTGCACAACGCCCATGGCGTGCACAGGAGAGTACGCCTGCCGGAGTGGCAGGCTGGCTCGCCAGAGTTGTCGGATCTGGGAAGTATGCATGACGCAACGAAAACGCCCCCGAGTTGCTCGGGGGCGCGTGGGTCGATCGTGAAGGTGTGGTGCGCCGGCGTCGCTAGGCGTTCTTGTCGATCAGGTTGCCGGAGGTTTCCTCCGGGCCTCGCACGCCGCTGACGGCGCCGCGGGAGGCTTCGCCCTTGGGGCCGGCCTCGGCGGCGTCCTTGATCATCGCGACGGCCAACTCGCCCTCGAACTTGGCGTTGTCGAGCGCCTTCTTGGCGACGGCGGTCCCGATGCTGCTGCGCAGGTTTGCGCCCGTAACTTCAGAGAGTGACATGCACCCTTCATCGACACGATCCGCGAGGGGATCGACCGGCCTGCGCGCGGATGTCGGGTGTGGGCGATGTTCTCGGACGGGGGGTGGCGGCGGGCCGGCTGGGGAAGTGGGGGTGGTCCGCGAACGAGCCGGGCTTGGCGCCGGTCAGTTTTTCGGGCCGTGGATCTCGCCGACGGTGCGCTGGTAGTGGATGCTGGGGCTGCCGTCGCCCTTGGGGGGGAAGAGTTCCATGCCGCGTGCGCGCAGGCGTGGGGCGTGTTCGCGGACATAGGTCATGTACGCGGCGCGGTCGGCGAAGACATAGCGGCACTCGATCACGGGCACGGGGCCGGTGCTCTCGATGTCGAGTCGCACCGCCTCGGCGCTCAGGGCGCCGGCGTCGAGCAGGTCGCGCAGGTGCTCGCCGGTCATCCAAGAAAGGAATCGATCGGCGGTGGCGGCGTCGGGGAGCGCGGCGCGGACGGTGTACGCGATCTTGGGCATAGGGCGAAGGGTAGGGGGCGGGGGCCGGAGGGGCCTCAGGGAGCGGATAACCGAACCTGCCCGGGTTCCTTCGCGGATCGTTGACACCCCGGGGGACCCCCTCTAGTCTTCGCGGCTCGCAACGGGCGGTCTGGACTCCGAAAGGGGGCCAGGCCGGTGGGACCCGTCGGTTCATGCCGTCATCCCCTCGTCGCGGCGACATCTCGCGGGTGTAGCTCAGTGGTAGAGCGTCACGTTGCCAACGTGAAAGTCGAGGGTTCGAGTCCCTTCACCCGCTTTCGGCGCACAGCCAGGCGTCGTCGCGATGCGCGATGACCCGTCGATCCGGGGTCTCCGGGCTCTGGATGCCGGCGTTGCCGCTGGGGCACATTCCTTCCTCGTATCGCAATATTCCGGCCTGTGGGGCGTTGTGCCGGGGCGTCATTGCGTGGCGTACGCCCGGTCGGGCGGGTTGCGCTGACTGGCTCTGAATCGAGGAACGAATGCAGTTCGATCGTCACCAGGACACATCTTCGCAGCGGCGATCACCTCGGCCCGAGCGGGCGCTGTCGTGGCGAACGGCGGCGGGTGTGATCGCGCTGGTCTGGGCGGCGCCGGCGATGGCGCAGTGGGTGATCCCGCCTGTCGACGCCGAGCGCGTGGAATACCGCCTGTTCGACAGCGACGCCGCTGGAGTCGAGGTCAGTTACCACATCTATACCCCGCCGCAGTATGACACCCAGACGGATCGATGCTTCCCGGTGCTGTACTGGCTCCACGGCAGCGGGGCGCAGACGACCAGCATCATCCCCATCAGCCGGCTGTTTCACGACGCCATCGTCGAGGGGCGCATCCCGCCCATGATCGTGGTCATGCCCAACGGCATGAGTTATCGCATGTGGTGCAACTCCTTCAACGGCCTCGTGCCGATGGAATCGGTTGTGCTCGACGACCTGATTCCCGAGGTCGACGCCAACTTTCGCACCATCGCGCGGCGCGAAGGGCGCCTGATCGAGGGCTTCAGCATGGGTGGGCAGGGAGCGGCGCGGCTCGGTTTTCGTCGCCCCGATCTGTTCGCGGGCGTGTCGATTCTGGGCGCCGGCCCACTGCAACTCGACTTTCTCGATGCGCCGAAGGGTGGTTCGATCCCCCCGGAGCTGCGTCTGCAGATCTATCAGTTCGTCTGGGGGAGCAGCCCGGCGTACTACCTCGAGCAGCATCCTCGCACCGTCGCGGCCATGAACGCGCAGGCCATTCTCGCCAGCGGGCAGATGATCCGTCAGGCGGTGGGAGAACTTGATTATGTGCTCCAGATGAACATCGAGTTCGATGCGCATCTGAACGGCCTGGGCATTGAGCATGATTTCAGGATCATTCCCAACGCGGGTCACTCCCTGGCGCAGGTCGTCGCGGGCCTGGGTGACGACAACTGGCTCTTCTACAACGATCTGTTCGGCGCGTTTGTCAGCATCGCCGGCGACGCCAACGGCGACGGCGTCGTGGATTTCGCGGATCTCAACCTCGTTCTCAGCCAGTTCGGCCAGGCCGTCGCCCCCGGTTCGGGAGGCGATGTGAACAGCGATGGGGTGGTGAATTTCGCTGACCTCAACGCCGTCGTCAGCGCATTCGGCGCGCCCTGCCGCTGAGCGCATCGAGCGGGGCGCTTTCGCGCGCACGCGATCGGTTGAGTCGTGTCGGCGACGCCGGAGGGGGGAACCCGAGCGTGCCGCTGGAAAGGAATTGGCTGTTGGTGAACCTGGGGCGGGCGCCTCAGTCCTCCGGATCACCCGGGCGCCAGGTGAAGGCTTCGGGATGGTGCTTGAGCAGCCAGCGGGTTTCGCGCCGCTGCTTCCAGAACTCGTACCGCCTGCGCAGCGAGCGCGCGGGCACATCGGGGTACGAGCCACGCAGCAGCATGGACGCGCGCCGGATGATCCGCCTGTGGATGGGGTGCTCCACGGTCTGGCTTCGCCACATCATCGCCTCGAACTCGATGTGATCGGGGGTCCACCACGGCTCGACGGCCCCGAGCGCGCCCATGAAGTCGTAGAGCTGGTCGGCGTCGAAGTGGGGGAATCGGTCGCTCTCGTACGCCTTCCACCCGCGTTGCACGCGGTGGTCCGTGCCGCGCCAGTCGACGAAATAGCGATCGACGCGATCGAGTGCGATGCCCCAGACCCGTTCGAGATCTTCGGGCCCGACCTTGCGCCATGGTCGCGGCGTGCCGGGTCGGTCGTCGTAGTACGCGACGTCGGCGACGAACTCCCCGGCGTGAAACAGCCCGAAGTCCCAGTGCTCGCTCTCATGGCAGCGCAACTCGAGAAGCGGGCACGAGTACCTTCTGCTCAGTTCGATCGCCCAGGGGGCTGCGTGGTTGGTGATGCAGAGCGTGTCGCCGTTCCACTTCGCGCGGAAGGTGACGGGCGTGGGCGTCTGGACCCAGTCTCCCCACGCAGAGCCCGGGCGCGGCCCGTTCATGAGTTCTGCCGCGGCTTCGATCGCGACGCGCGGGAAGTTATCGCGCGGGATTCCCTTCAAGATGCTGTACGTCGAACGGTTTGCCATGCTGCAGCGTTCCTCGAGAGACGGGCCGGCCCCGGCGCGCTCGCGCCGGCGTGCGTGCGGACGATACCGGAAGCGCGCGTGATGTTGGGCAGGCGCGTCGTGCATTGTGGACCATTTTTGTAACACTTCGGTCGTGTTGTGTAACAAAAATGAAAAAGCACATATTTCTTCTGGAACGCGCTTGACGCTGTGACGGATCCCTGTATCTTCCGCTGCATTCGATGCGCCGCGTGTCGAAGCGGGCGGGTCAAGCCCGGGGGGATGCGCGGCGAAACCACGAGGGGATCTCCCATGCTTTGTGCGCTCCGCACTGTCGGCGCGACGGCGTTGTCCGTTGCCCGTCGCCTCGCCGCGCTCTGCGCGATCGGTCTGTCTGCGTCCGGTTCGCTCGCGTCGAACCCGTCGCCGCTCGGCGACCTCGACGCCGACGGCGTGGGGGAGTACTTCGCGCTGCGCCCGGTGCGTTCGGTCGACGCGCCGGTGGTCGGGCAGGTGCGCGTGTATTCCGGCGCGACGCGCGTGCTCCTGCGCTCGTTCACCTCGCGCGAAGCGGACGACGCGTTCGGCGTCTCGGCGTGCTTCATCGCGGACTTGAACACGGACGGCGTGGGCGATGTCCTGATCGGGGCGCCGCGCGCCGCCACGCTCGAAGGCCTGCGCACCGGGCGCGTCTACGCGCTCTGCGGCACGACCGGCGAGGTGATCTTCACGGTCGATGGCGAGGCGTTCTCTGACTTCGGCAGGACCGTCGCGCCGGTGGGGGACCTCAACGGCGACGGTGTGCCGGATTTCGCGGCCGCGCAGCGCCGTATCGGCCCGCTCGGCGAGTGGTACGGCGTCGTCACCCTGCACTCGGGCATCGCGGGCGAGGTGATCGGCGGTTTCTGGAGCGACGAGGGCGACGGCGCGTTCGGCTACAGCATCGAGAGCATTGGCGATTTCGACGGCGACGGCGTGCCTGACCTCGTGATCGCCTCGCCGCTGGTCGAGACGGGGCCGGGGCTGATCGGTGGCGTGCATGTTTTCCTGAGCGGCGCGGCCGGCTTCGGCGACGGGCGTGCCTCGTCGAGCGCCGATGGGTCGATCGCCAACACCACGCTGCCCTCGGCGGTGTTCGGTTCGGTGCTCATGCTCGGGCGCGACCTCAACGGGGACGGCGCACCGGAACTCATCGTCGGCGCGACGATCGTGGATCCCGGCACGGGCCTGCCGCTGGCGGCGACGCTGACGTCGTACGACCTATCGACGCTGCGCCCGGTCGGATCGGCGATGATCGATCCCGACACGCTGCGGGTCGATGTGACGGGCGACCTGGTCATCGACGAGCGCGATGTGATCGAATCGCTGCTCTCGCTCGGGCAGGCGGCGGACACGAAGAACCCGATCAACCCGGACGTCGACGGCGACGACGAGGTCACGACCAACGACCTGCTGCACG
This sequence comes from Pseudanabaena sp. CCNP1317, assembly GCF_034931345.1. Classification (NCBI taxonomy): domain Bacteria; kingdom Bacillati; phylum Cyanobacteriota; class Cyanophyceae; order Pseudanabaenales; family Pseudanabaenaceae; genus Pseudanabaena; species Pseudanabaena sp. CCNP1317. The sequence goes on from NZ_JAYGIF010000015.1 coordinate 19,927, forward strand.
TGCTGGGCGCGACGCCCGGCGCGTTGTCGCCGGTGGAGTTGATCGATCCGACGAGGGCGCCGCAGCTCGCGGTGGCGCTGCTGAACATCCTGGACATCATCCGCACCTGCATGGGCGTGAGCGCCAGCGACGACCGGATCCGGCTGAGCGCGCTCGATCCGCCGGATCTTGGCCCGCAGACCGAGCCGATCAGCCCCGCCGAACTGGCGTGCTGCATTTACCGGCTGGTGTTCTGGCTCGTGCCGGAGGATCTCCGCCCGCCGCCTCCGCCGGGGTGCAGCTTCGACGACGGCTCGGGTGGAGGCGATGGCGGGGGCGGAGGTGATGGCGGCGGAGGTGACGGGGGCGGAGACGACGGCGGCAACGGCAACGACGACGAGTGTCAGTTCTCGATCATCGGCCCGGATCTGCTCGTCGTCGGGCAGGGCACGGGCGTGTACTCGATCGTCGGACAGACCAACGGCACGCTGACGCTGTGGAGTTTCTACCCGCCCATCAGCCCGGTGGTGCAGTTCGCGGGCTCCGGGATGACCGGGCCTTCGGCGAGTTTCCGGGGCGTGCGCCCAGGCGTCGCGCACATCATCGCGACCTCGTACCGCAACGGGAACGCGCAGTGCTCGGCGACGAAAGAGGTCATCGTCTCGGGCCCGTGCGAAGTGGAACTCAGCGGCCCCGGCTCGGTGCTCGTCGGCGCGAGCGCGACGGTGACGGCGGCGAACCTGGAGCAGGGCACGGTCCTGTTCTGGTCGGTCGAGGGCCCCGGGCTCGTGACCGGCACCACGCAGACGACAGCGACGGTGCGCGCGCAGGGCGTGGGCGCGCTGCGCGTTGTCGCGTCGGCGCGCCTAAACGGCGTGGAGGTCTGCCGTCGCGTGTTTGTCGTGCAGTCCTCGTGCCCTGGTGATATCAGCGGCCCGGCGTCGCTGCCGTTGGGCGGGACGGCGACCTACAGCGTCAGCGGGCTGAACGCGAACCACTCGATCGACTGGACGGTCAGCGGCGGGCTGTCGATCGTGTCGTCGTCGTCGAACAGCGTGACGGTGCACGCCGGCGATTGCTGGTCGGGCACGGTGCGCGCGCGCCTGCGGGTGGATAACGAGCCGACCTCGTGCGTGACGACGCGCGCGGTGGAGATCGTGGTCAGCAACGTGGCGCTGACGCTGAACGGGCTCCCGGAGGAGGGCTTCGCGCAGATCCAGCCGGGCGGTCCGTCGCTGGAGTTCGTGCTGAGCGCGTCCGGCGTGGGTGATTTCGAGTGGGTGGCGACCTCGTCGACGCCCGGCGCCGCGACGCTGACCCCGGCCGGGGGTGTGTGCCTGCTGCGCGTGGACGCGCCGACGGCGCTGGAGATCGAGGTCAGGCGCACACGCTGCACGACGACGACGATCGCGCGCACGCTGGTGGTGGTTGGGCTGGACCTGGCGATCGACTCGAACAACGACGGCGTGATCAACGCGCAGGACGAGGAGATCGAGGAGAGCGCGCCGGGGCATGTGATCCTGGCGAACACGCTGGATTATGACGCGGATGGGATTCCGGATTATGCGGATGGGTTTGGTCTCATCGCAGAATACGAGGAAACACAGCAGATAGCGGGCGGAACTTTCTCACGTGTCATTCTGGCTCTTAGTGATATTTCAGAACTTCCTTTCAATGCACTTAGGTTGGAGTATGACGCGTCTGATCCGCACGGAATCTATATCTCGGATTCCGACTTCTTCGCCATGCCGCATGGTGCACTGCGACTCTGGAAGAAGAATGCAGACCAGTATCGTGATCCGCGTCGGGTACAGGACGGCGGTGATTACATTCCCTCTGGTTTGACATCACTGACTGACCTGGGCCTAGTCGAAAGTGGGGGAACCGTAACTCTCTATCTGGAGTCACTGCGACCGAGCGTCGCGGAGGGCGACCAGTCGATCCGCGTTGAACTGGCGCAAGTCGGTCCAGGTCTCGACTCTCCGCAACCATCACTGCCCTTTGATGTGGTTCGGCTTACATCAACCGAGATCAAGATATTAGGAAGAGGCAAGCGCGACACCGAATTCATTCCCATGGACATCTTGTGGCCTGCGACGCTCCAGATGGAGGACGATCCTCCGCTGCCAGACAACATCCTCGCTGGGACATGGGTAACGTATCGGGTTCAGGTGATCGACCCTCGCGATGGGCTGACTCAGATCAGAATTGCAGGACATCCTGTATCCATGACGCGTGGCGATGCGGGCTATATAAGTTCCGAGTTTATCTGCGTCGACCTCGATACACCTGCCGAAGCGCATTTCCCTGATCTGCCTGCGATATGGCTTCAGGATCTTCCAACAGTCGAGATCGAGTACAACCCCAAAGGTCGTCAGAAAAAAGGAAAGAAATTCACAAGACTCGACGCTTCCTACTCCGTCATTGCCGATCTTGTGAACAACACAATCGTTCGCCCGCTGCTCGATGACGCCGGATGGGCGCCGCCTAATCACGCCAATGACACCGGAGCATTCGGCAAATATGTTCATGCTCAGGCCGCGCATCACCTGCGAGACCACCGGAACTTCATCTTTGATCTTGTTGTTGATCCTGATGACCGGCGCGTTATTCGGTACGGCTCTACGGGGGGTAGCGGAGTGGGGCAGTTTGATGTCATATATGTTAAGGATGGGTACCGACCTGCCGTCAACGAAATCCTTGACCGCAATCGCGCTTTGCGAGCGTTTGAACTCAAGGCTGGCATGAATGGCTTGAGTGCCCAGCAGCGAGTCTACTATCCTGCTGTCTTTCAGGAGGACTGGGACGTGGTGCGCTCCGAATGGCGATGGACCACGGCGGGGTGGCAGCGGATTCCGCCAATGCGGTTCAACTACCCCACCATGACCCGCGCTCTTGGGGCGACCGGCGCTCTGGGGGCAGGATCCACTGTAGGGGGCCTGGCAGTGCACGCTTTCTATGGCAAGGACGACCGCGACTTGTCTGTTCATGCGTTCGTGAACAAGCTCATGTTGGCGGTGCACGCCCCGAGTCACGCCCTTATGAGTAACTTCGCCCACGACGGATTCGAGCACCTCGTTGCGTACTTCAACACTTTCTCAGGCGGTTCTACTGGCGTGACCGTCGGTCTGACGATGGGTATGGTTCGATTTCTCAAGGCGAACTAACCTCATGAGCGGCACGGGCACACTCTGGCTTTACACGCAGACCCGATTCGACTCTGACTGGGAGGACCGCTTGTCCGCTGCACTTGCAGAGCTTGGAGTCGAGAATTCTGGTGTGATGGGATCGGTTCACGATAGCGATCACGAACCGGATCTCCTCGTGGCGCTTGACCGGTGGCGAAGTGGTGCGGGCGATGCGCTTGAACTTCTTGAGTTGGCCAATCATCAGGGAGACATCCGATTCTCTGTGAAGAGCATGCAGTTGGCTTGGCAATACATCGCCAGTGCTCCAAGGTTCTATTTCTTCCTCCGCCCGAATGCGTTCTCACAGCGTCTCGCTGATTATCACGAGCAGAACGCGTCGCCGCACCGCGGCACACTCATGCTCACCGACCTGTCTGTGTTCCGTGGAGCGGGTCTTTCGTGGACGGAGAATCGCGATGGCAGGCTCGTAGTCCATGACTGGTGCCGGTGGCGGTTCGGAATCGATGGTTCGGGCTGGCTTGGTTCGTGGGACTATGAAGCGGAGTTGATCAAGTCACCCTTGGTCGTCGAGTGGCGGGCAGCCTTTGAGCGTCAGTTTGGGGCAATGGACATCGCCCTTAACTGGGGATGTTGAGCGAGTGTGGAGTATCCGCGTTGTGTAAAAAATAACTTGCACCCCGCCCCCGCTTCTGCGATGATGGTCTCCCCGCGGCCATCTGTTCCGGTCGTGGTTCGCCGCTGGCTGGAGAGGTCGCCCATGTCTTCTGTCCCCCGCTTGTCCCGTGTTGCGCGTGCGTTCCCGGTTGGGGCACTCCTGGTCGCTCTCAGCGGCGTCGCGGTGGGGGCCTCGTTCCCGGGTGATCCCTCGGTCAACCTCGGGGTCGCGGTCAAGCCGGGGAGCCAGACCGTGCAGAAGGCGGCCACGCTGCCGGACGGGACGACCTGGGTCGCGTGGTTCGATGCCGCCGACGGGTCGTTCCGGGTGTACGCGCAGCTGCTGAGCCCGACGGGCGACAAGGCGTTCGCGGACGACGGGTTGCTGGTCTCGAGCGCGCCGCAGTCCACCTCGCTCGTGGACTGGGACATCATCGCCGACGCCGACGGGGCGGCGGTGCTGGTGTTCACGGATACGCGCGACGGGGCGGACCGCGACGTGATCGCGCAGCGCATCCTGCCCGACGGGACGGCGCAGTGGGGGACGAACGGCAAGCAGATCTCGATCAACGCCGATTTCGAGGCGGCGCCGCGGGTCGTGCAGGACGCGGTCACCGGGCAGTACCACATCTCGTGGCTGCGCAGCGACTCGGCGCGCGGCATCTATTACCAGCGTCTGGACGCGAGCGGCGTGGAGCAGGTCGAGGTCGGGGGCGTGCGCATCGCGGGCGACGGCGTCGAGGGCCCGGGCTTCCACACGAAGGTCGCGCATCCCTCCGGCGGGTTCATCATGGTGTACGTGCGCGACACGCGGACCTTCGCGTCGCCCCGGCACGTGTACGCGCAGCGGTTCGATTCGTCGGCCGGCGCGTCGTGGAACATGGGCGGCCCGGTGATCGTGTCGAACGCGTCGAGCATCCCCATCGCGCAGTACCCCCAGATCGCGCTGGCGTCGGACGGCGGGGCGGCGTTCGCGTGGAGCGATTCGCGCGAGGGTCCCTCGCGCGTCTTCGCGCAGCGCGTCGACGCGAGCGGCGCGCCCCAGTTCGCGGCCAACGGGGTGTCGGCGTCCACGCGGGCGGATCGCATCCAGTTCGAGCCGGCGATCGCGTTCGTGGACGACACGCTCGACCTGATGCTGTTCTTCAACGATCGCAACGGCGCCCAATCGATCCGCGGCATCGGCGTGCAGCGGTTCGGTCCTTCCGGGGCGCGGTCGCTGGGTGATTTTGGGGTCGAGGTGCTGCCGTTCAATGCGGAGAACAAGACGGCGCCGCGGGCGGCACGGGCGTCGGGCGGGGCGACGATGCTGGTGACGGTCGAGCCGAGTTTCGGCGTGGTGAACCTGGTGGCGGTGCGGGTCGACGCGGCGGGGCAGTTCGTGTGGGACAACGGGGGCGTGCGGATGGTGTCGGACGCGAACGGCTCGAAGAGCCGCCTGCTGGCGACGACCGACGCGTCGGGCGTTGTGCGTGCCGTGTGGGAGGACGGGCGCAACGATTCCGGCGATGTGTTCGCGCAGAACATCAATCCGGACGGCACACTGGGCGCTGCGACGACGCCCTGCCCGGGCGACACCAACGGCGATGGCGTGGTGAACTTCTCCGATCTGAACGCGGTGCTGAGCGCCTTTGGTCAGAGCGGCGCCGGCATCCCCGGTGATCTCAACGGCGACGGCGTGGTGAACTTCTCCGACCTGAACATCGTGCTGAGCGAGTTCGGTTCGAGTTGCGACTGAGCCGGGGGCGGCGTCGCGGGTCTCGAGCCCGGCGGTCCCCGGTTTCGCCTTCCGCCCTGAGATTTCTTTGGCGGGCGTCCGGCCGCGCCACGCATGAAGGGGTGGCTGGCGCGATTTGGCGTCGTTTTCCGCTTGGAGAGGGTGCCGGGCCGGCGCATACTTGGCCCGTAAGGAGCATCGCCGTGAGGGTCGCCCTGACTGTTACGCTGATAGCGTTCGCCCCATCGCTCGCCTTCGGGGCGCCCAGCAACGTGAGCCCGACCAACAAGTTCGCGTGGTCGGAGAACTGCGGCTACCTGAACTTCCGCGACGCCGGCTCGCCCGGTGCGTCCCAGGGCGTGGTCATCGGCGCCCGGTTCCTGTCCGGGTTCGCGTGGGGGGAGAACATCGGGTACATCAACTTCGGGGACGGGACGCCCGCCAACGGCGTGTCGTACGCGAACATCGACGGCACGGATTTCGGCGTGAATGTCGACCTGGACACCGGGGATCTCACCGGGCTGGCGTGGGGTGAGAACGTCGGGTGGATCAACTTCGACACCCGCGCCTCGCTGGCGGGCTTCGCGCAGCAGGCTAGGGTCGACGCCCCGGCGCAGCGCCTGCGCGGCTACGCGTGGGGCGAGAACATCGGGTGGGTCAACCTCGACGACGCGCAGGTGTTCGTCGGCTTCATCCCCCAGTGCCCGGGTGACACCAACGGCGACGGGGTGGTCAACTTCGCGGACCTGAACAACGTGCTGTCGACCTTCGGGCAGTCGGGCGCGCCCGGGTTCACGGGGGCCGACCTGAACAACGACGGCGTCGTGAACTTTGCGGACCTGAACATCATCCTTTCCAACTTCGGCGTGGACTGCGGCTGAAACCCCTTCCGGGCTGTCTCTCCGGACCTTGCCCCTCTTCGTCGGACCCTAAGTCGCCCTTGCCGGGCGATTTTTCTTGACACCACCGCCGGGCGAGGGACACTGCAAGAGGATCAGCTTTCGAACATGTTGGGGTAAACCATGCGTCACCGCGGTATTCGTTCGGTCCTCCCACTGGCTGTGTGCGCAGTCGCCGCGTCTTCGTCATGGAGCGTGGGCGGGGTTTCGCTGGGAGATGCCGCGTTCGTGTTTGACGGCGAGTTCCGGTCACGAGGGGGGCTGACTTTTTCTTTCTCGCGTGCGACGGAGGCCAAGGACCCCGAGGGCAACAGCGTTGGTGTGGACGAGCCCAGGTTCGGCAGGCCACGCCTGCTCGCGCCGACTCCGATCCCCGAGACGGTGCGTCAGACCTCGAACCGGACGCTGCTGCTGGGTTCCGGCCTCGATCACGATGGCGTGACGCCTTTGCTGATTGTGTCCGAGGGGAACCGGCGGTATCTGGATGTGTTCTGGGTGGCGGACGATGCGCTGCTGGAGGCGGAAACAACCGGCGAAGGTCGGGTTCGCACGGTCATGGTCCGGCCCGGTGGGGGGAGCGTGATCGACCTGATGCGCGGCGCTGTCGAAGGGCGTGCTTTCTCGCCCAAGGCCGGCACGATCTGTCACGGGCTGTTGGTGCTGATGTGCGAGGTCTCGCACGAGACCGAGGTTGACGGGGCGACCGTCTGGCTGCCCGGTTCGGTTGCGCTGGTGATCTCTGCTGATCGCGGCGAGACTTGGCAGGTCGTGTACGAGGAGCCGGTGGATCAGCTGGGCAACGACCGGGTGCGTGAGTGGTCGCTGCAGAACTGGTGGCCTCTGGTCAGGGGCGAGGCGCCCACGGAAGCGTGGTTCGCAGGCGCTGACTACCGGCACCAGGCGGGGGCGGGCGGGGAGCCGCCGCTGGGCGGCGCGGTGTATGTGTTCCGCGCGACGCGTGCGCAGGTGGGCGCTCCCTGGGTGGTGGAGCCGGTGGTGCGTCCGATCATTATCACGGACGGGCCGAATTCTCATGTGCACGCCGCGGGCGTGATGCCCTTCGGCAACGGGGGCATCCGGGTGTTTGCCGGGATCGGCGACTCGCTGACCTACCAGCGGATCGTGAGCGCGACGCTTGAGGACGCTTCGTCGTATGACACTGCGCAGGACTGGGATTACAAGGATGATTACCACGGGTCTTTCGGGACGCGCGGTCTGCAGTTCGTGGGCTGCGCGCCCGGGCCGGACCCGTACAAGGCGATCCTGGGTTCGGACGAGAACGGCGACCAGATCGTGATGCTGCAGGCGGACGACAACGCGGGCTCGCGCGCCGATCTGCGTCACCTGTATGGTTTCGGGCTCACGAACGCGACTGGTTCGCGTAATTTCGTAATCCGCACCCCGACGCCCGAGCTGGGGGGACCCTACGTCTCGAACTTCGAACCGGGCAACAGCACGCTCGCGGCCAGCGCGAAGCGTCTGCAGTTCTCACCCGACGGCGAGCGCTGGGCTGAGGCCTGGTGCCCGGCGACGGCGGCGATGCCATCGGCAGCGGTGCACGGGAATCACATCTATGTCGATTCGCGCGTCAACAGCACTGGCATCCGGCGCATCCCGGTCCCCGAGACGCTGGAGATCCGTCCGCTCCTGCTCAGCTCGGGCGTCGAGAACAAGGCGACGGCGTCGATGAGCGCACCGCTGCCGACCGATTCCTCGAACGAGTTGACGCTGCTCGACCAGGCGTCCGCCGAGGCGCTCGATCCGCCGACCGATGGCCCGGTGTACCGGATCGGCTCTCTCGCGAACGGGTCGTCGAATCTGGCGCGGTTCCGCCCGGTGGCTCAGGGCACGCAGCACGCCTTTGGCGCGGTGGTGTTGCGGTTCTGGCTGCGGGTGGAGGGCGCGGAGGGCGCGCAGGTGATTATCCGTCGGAACACGCCGGGGTTCCCGGCCGGGCCGTGGTTCAGGTATCCCCTGCAGCAATCGGCGAATGTCTGGGCGCCCTTCGTGCTGCGCGACACGCCCTTCCCGGGCGAGTGGGAGACGATGGAGTACCAGGTTCATTCGTCCAGCCCGAGCGATCCGTTCGTGTGCTATCTGGCGGTCGACACGCTGACTGCCGATGGGCCGCTAACGGGGATGAGCGTGCCTCCGGAGCAGACCTACGCGAGCGAGTTCGCCTCGGTGGGCTCGTTCCCTGCGCTGGGCGACGAGTGGTCGGTGACGCTGTCGGGGCACGCGCTCGAATACTTGTGGGACTCGGTGAGCACGGGCGGGTACGAGTACCCGCTGGCCCGGATCGTTTCGGACGAACTGAACTACATTGAGTTGATCGCGCGCCCTTCCTCGCAGGATGTCCTGGTGCGCCCGGTCGTGAACGGGCAGGCCCCGGGATTCGGCGCGATCCTCCCGGGGACGTGGCTCAGGGGCACGCAGCTGCGGGTGTGCATCTCGCGTAAGACCGATGGGCAGCTCGAGTTCACCTCGAGCATCGGGCACCGGCTTATGACCCAGGGGGTCATCCTGGGCGAGGCCCCGCTTCCCCCGGTCCGCATCGACTTCTGGGGGGGGACCCAGAGTCAGCCCGGCGCGTTTGCCTGGCATGGGGGGCGCGTGGATGCGCGAGCGTTCACACAGCAGGAACGCTCAGCGGTCCTCGCGACGCTGTTGTGGCTGGACATCCCCAGCGTGGATTGCCCGGGTGACACCAACGGCGACGGGGTGGTCAACTTCGCGGACCTGAACAACGTGCTGTCGACCTTCGGGCAGTCGGGCGCGCCCGGGTTCACGGGGGCCGACCTGAACGACGACGGCGTCGTGAACTTTGCGGACCTGAACATCGTCCTTTCCAACTTCGGCGTGGACTGCGGCTGACTCGTTCCGGGGCGCGCGCTGTTCCCGGGTCGTGCCTTGCATCCGGCTGGCGGTCGTGCGATGATCGCCTTCGTGAAGAACGACACGCTTCGGTCCGCGACGACCGTGGCCATCAGATCGAGCCGGCGTTGCCGTTTCGCGGGGGGTGGGTGCGCGCGAGAGCGCGGTGGCGGGTTCACGCTCGCGGAGTTGGTTGTCTCGCTTTCGATCCTGGTGCTGCTCGTCGCGGTGCTGACGCCTTCGCTGACGTCGAGCGTGCTGAAGTCGCGGGATCATCGGTGTCAGACATCGTTGCGGCTGGCGGCGTGCGATTTCACGGTGTTCGCGATGGAACGTGGTGCGCGTCGGACGAGCAAGGGCGAGCGGGGTTTTCGGCTGACGGACTTCATGGCGTCGCAATACCGGGTGCTCGCGTACTGGGGGCACGCGGACGAAGGCCCGGTGAGGGTGTCGATGAGCGACGTGTTCGGATGCGCCAGGGTCGAAGCCATCGCGACGCTTGACCCCGGGGCGACCTGCATCACGAAGGCCGTCGGTCCTGGGTCGAGCGTCAGTTACGCCTTCAACGCGCGCCTCGTCCGGGCGGAGAAGATGGGCAAGCGGAGGTTGGTGGCGACGACCGACGTCCGGCTCGGGTCTTCCATCGTGGATCAGGGGCGTGTGCCGCTGGTGTGGGACAGCGACGGCGGGGGTGCGGAGCGCGCGGGCAAGAGCGCGCATTTCAGCGCGCCGCCGCTCGGGACTGGGCGGCTGTATGACGACGGTTCGCGCTGGTTCCCGGCGAGGCGCCATTCCGGCGTGATGCAGGTAGGCTATGTGGACGGGAGCGTGGGCGCCTCGCGCGACCCGGTGCGCGAGGATGCTTCGCTGTGGGGCTTTCAGGCGGTCAGGTAACTCAGGAGCGTGGGATTGGGACTTCGCGAGTCGTTGCTGGTCAAGTTTGCGATCCTGCTGGGTCTGTTCGTGTTGACGATCGCGAGCGGTCTGGGGGTCGCGGTCGTGTTTGCCGGGATCCAGGAGAGGCAGATCACCGGTCCGTTTCGTGCGCTGACCTGCGCGCTCACGGACCTTTCGCGGCTGGAGAGAGACATCGCCACGCTCGAGCGGGCGGTCGGGCATTCCGGGCTGCAAGCGGGTCGTCCGCCGCTGGAGCCGCTGGCGTCGTCGGCGCTCTCGGCGCTCGACGAGACGATCGAGTTCGCGAGGGCTTCGCCTCGTGTCGAGGCGACGATCGGCGCGTCGGCGCTGCGTCAGTTGGTGCATCTGATCGAGGAAGCGTAGGCCCGCTCGCGAGAGAGTCTGGCGGATCCCGGCGCCGAGGACGCCAGGGTGGTGGCGCTGTTGGCGCTGGGCGGCGTGCGTGAGTTCGTGGGCGTCGTGGAATCGAACGTGCTGATCGACGCGGCGCGCGCCGTGAGTTTCGGCGAGGAGATGCGTCGTACGCAGGTCTACACGCTGCACGCCGGGATGTTGTGCTCGGCGTTGATCGGCGTGTTGGCGCTGCTGCTGGTGCGACGGTGGGTGATGACGCCCTTGGCGCGCCTGCGCGAAGCGACGGAGCGGTTCGCATCGGGCGACCTGACGCACCGGGCGCTGGTCTCGGGGGTGGACGAGATGGCCGGGCTGACGGCGCAGGTGAACACGATGGCCGAAGCGATCGGGCAGATGCAGGAGCGCGAGGTCGAGCGCGAGCGTCTGGCGGCGGTGGGGGAGATGGTGCGCCGGCTCGCGCACAACATCAGGAATCCGATCGCCGGCATCCGAAATCTGGCTGAGTTGACGCATATGCGAAGCGCCGACGAAGGCGCGGTGCGCGAGATGCAGACCGAGATCATCCAAGCCGTCGACCGGTTCAACGTTTGGCTGCGCGAGCTCTTGGACGTGACGAGTCCTCTGGCGTTGCGCCCGGACACGCACGAGGTCGGGCCCTGGATCGAGGGCGTGGTGGGCGCGGTGCGTCCGCTGGCGACGATGTGCGACGTGGAGATCGCAGTGCGCGTGGCCGATGCGTCGATGCGCGCGGTGTTTGACGCGCAGCGTCTGGACCACGCGGTGGTGGTGGTTCTGACGAACGCGATCCAGGCGTCGCCGCCCGGTGCGCGGGTCGAAGTGGTCGTGACGGGCATGAACGAGGATTCATTTCCGGCGCGCGCGTGGCAGGTCGAGGTACTCGATGAGGGGGAGGGCGTGCCGGAGGAGATCAGAGATCTCGTGTTCCACCCGTACTTTACGACGAAGGCCGACGGCAGCGGCATAGGACTTGCAACAGCCAAGCAGATCGTGGCTGGCCATAGCGGACAAATCGAGCTCTTGACCCGCTCGGCTGGTGGCTCACGATGCGTTGTGCGGATTCCAGCCGAACCGCACGTCCAGTCTCTGGCGAAGCCACTGGCTGAAAGAGGCCGCGTGGCTGAAGTAAGCCGAAGGGATCGGGTGAATCGTGGCGAGCATACTGGTCATCGAAGACGAGCGGAACCTGCGCGTCACGATCCGTCGGGGTCTTGAGCTCGCGGGCCATGTTGTCTCGGAAGCAACGACACTCGCCGAGGCGCGCGAACAGACGAAAGAGCGAGAGTTCGACGCTGTCCTGTCGGATGTGAATCTTTACGGGCAGTCGAGTCTGGACCTCGTGCGTCAGCTGCGCGCTGATGGGTACGAGGGGGTGGTCGTGGTGCTGACGGCCTACGGCACAGTCGACAATGCGGTCGAAGCGATGAAGGCCGGGGCGGACGACTATCTCCAGAAGCCAGTCGGGATCGAGGAACTGACTCTGCTGCTGGGGCGGTCGCTGGAGAACCGGCGCACGCTGTCGCGGCTGCGCCTGTATCAGCGTCTGGAGCGTGTTCGCGCCGGGGGGGATACGGACGAGGCGCTGGGACAATCCGAGCCATGGCGGCGCGCCGTTCGCTTCGCGGAGCGGTTCGCGGAGTTGCCGCTGCCGACGCCCGGGCCGGGCGGGTCATCGATGTCGCTCGATCTGCCCACGATCCTGCTGCTGGGCGAGACGGGCACCGGCAAGGGCGTGCTGGCGCGTCACATCCACGCGACGGCGCCCGGGGTGAACGGGAAGGACCCGCCCCCGTTCGTGCACTTGAACTGTGCCGCGCTGCCTCAGTCGCTGATCGAGTCGGAGTTGTTCGGGCATGAACGTGGCGCGTTCACCGATGCGCGTGAGAGTCGCGCCGGCCTGTTCGAGATGGCCGAGGGTGGGACGATCTTCCTCGACGAGATCGGCGACATGTCGATCGGGGTGCAGGCCAAGCTGCTGACGGTGGTCGAGACTGGCCGGTTTCGGCGTCTGGGCGGCCAGCGCGAGCGGACCGTGCGCGTGCGCATCGTGGCGGCGACCAATCAGGACCTCGGCGGGCTCACGGCGCGAGGCGTCTTCCGGCAGGACCTCCTGTACCGGCTCAACGCGCTGACCATCCGTCTCCCGGCGCTGCGCGAGCGAGGCGAGGACTCGGTCCTCATCGCCCGGCGCACGCTCGCCCGCCTGGCGTCGCAGTATGGGCGCAGCGAGCTGGTCTTCGACGAGGACGCGCTCAACGCGATCGCCCACCACGACTGGCCCGGCAACGTGCGCGAACTCCTCAACTGCGTGAAACGGGCGGCGGTGCTGGCGGAGGGGCCCCGGATCAGCCCGAGCGACCTGGCCTTCGCTCCGACGCGCCGACGCGCACGCTCCAGTCGCCACTGGACCTCCAGAGCATCATGCGGATCTCGAGCAACACGCTGGTCAGAGACCCCGACGCGCTGCGATACGACTTCAGCGGCGGCCCCCTGGACATCGACCAGCTCGAACGCCGCTTCCTGATCGAGGCGATCAAGGCCGCCCGGGGCAACGTGAGCAAGGCAGCGCGCATGGTCGGGCTCAACCGCGGCGCGCTGCGCTATCGCATCGAGCGACTCCAGCTCGAGGGCGTGCTGGACGAAGCGTCGGCGCGGGCCTCGGACGCGGACTGAATCCCCCCGGATTGGCTCCGGCGCTGTCCACGACACGGAACCGGGGGCCGGGAGCGCTCGTACCGGAGGGCGCCTCGGTTCCCTTCCTTCACACGCCTGCCCCGGCTTTGTTGCGGGGGCGGGCGTTTTCGATCCCAGCGCCCGTGCCGGCCCGCCCGCGACGTTCCCCGACCGGTCCGAACGCCGATTCAGAGCAGCAGGGCCCGAAAATCGGCGCCTGGGGGTTTGGGGCGACCGGGACGCCTGGAAGCGTTCCTCTTCATCGGGAAGTCCGAGAATGAGGAGAAAGGGCACTCTCTGGGCGAAAACCCGCCGATTTTTGTTGCGGGATCGTGAAATCCGGGGTAGGTATGGTGCGTAGCGAATTGTGGAGAGGTCGCGCGCCGCGTCCCGAACTGTCCCCGTTCATGAACGCGGGAGTTCGGGGAGCGTCGGACCAGTAGCGGTAGTTCTGATCAGGACCGTCCAGCCGGAGACTATGCAGATGCGGAAGGCAAACCACATGACCCGTTCCCCCCTCGTGCTCGCGATCGCTGCGGGCATGTCTCTTGGTGTGACCGGCGCGGCCATGGCTGCCCCGAGCGCCGCCGATCTCGGCGCCGACGGCGCCCGTCCCGTGCTGTTCGAGGGCGCCCCGCGCGACGCCGCGATGCCCCTGCCCGATGGCTGGAGCATCAAGCGCGAACGTGTCGTGCGCATGACCGACCCCTCGCTGCTGCTCGACGGCGACAAGAACGCGGTTCTGTCGCTGAACCTCTTTGACGACCTGATCCTGACCGCCAACGCCGATCGCATCTTCGCCGAGGGCGTCGCGGACTTCAACTGGGTCGGCTCTCTCGTGCAGGACGAGCACGCGATCATGTCGATCGCACGCGTCGGCGACGCGATCGTCGGCGACATCAGCAGTCCCAAGTACGGCGAGTTCAAGATCCTCCCGGCCGGCGATGGCGTGTTCCGCATCCTCCAGGTCGATGTCGAGGGCCTGAACCCCTGCGGCAAGTCCGAAGCCGAGAACCTGTGGTGGGACCCCACCGCGACGGCGTTCGAGCCCGGCAAGCCCCTGCTCCCGCCCGATCACTACCGTGACATGCCCGCCGATGCGCCCAGCTTCGTCGATATCCGCGGCACGGAGCCCGTCACGGTCGACGTGCTCATCCTCTGGACCCCTCGCGCGCAGCTCTCCACCGGCTCCGAGGCCGCGATGCAGGCGGCCCTCGCGAACTTCATCAACAACACCAACACCTCGTACATCAACAGCGGCGTCGACCAGCGCGTCCGCCTGGTGCACTCGCAGCGCACCGAGTATGTCGAGGCGACCGGCAGCAGCGGCACCCCCATGGGCACCGACCTGTCGCGCCTTCGCAACAACGGCGACGGCGTCATGGACGAGGCCCACGCGCTGCGCAACCAGTACGGCGCCGACCTCGTGCACCTGGTGTCCGGCGTCGCCAACGGGGCCTGCGGCATCGCGTACCTGCTCTTCCCGGGCGGGAACTCCAGCACTGGCTTCGGCGTGACCGCCTACTCCTGCGGCTGGTCGACCTTCGCCCACGAGCTCGGTCACAACATGGGCTGCGCGCACGACCGTAACAACGCCGGCAGCGGCTATCGCTGCTGGTCCTTCGGCTATCGCACGACCAACAGCGCGTGGCGCACCATCATGGCCTACGCCCCCGGCACACGCATCAACTACTACTCCTCTCCCGACGTGACCTGGAACGGCTTCACGATGGGCATCGGCACGACGACCTGCCCCTCCACCACCGCCGCCGACAACGTGCGCACGATGAACGAGACGCGCAACGTCGTCGCGAACTTCCGCTCCAGCGTGGTCGGCAACCCCGCCCCGACCGACTTCTCGGCTGTCGCTCCCGCGAACAACGCCACCGGCGTTGCCCTCAGCGGCTTCGGCATCCAGTGGCAGCCCGCGCAGTTCGCGCAGACCTATGAGGTCCTCATCTCCACCAACGAAGACATGGTGGATCCCATCGTTTCGGTCACCGGCCTCACCACCAACGCCTGGCCCGTGCCCCCCGGCACGCTCCAGCACGGCACCCGCTACTACTGGTCCGTCATCGCGACCGGCTCGGGTGGCCAGAACACCATCTCGCCCGACCCGTCCACCTTCGTCACCCGCCCCTACGCCGACCAGAACGGCGACGGCACGGTCAACTTCAGCGACCTCAATCTCGTGCTCTCGCAGTTCGGCCAGTCCGGCCCGACGCTCATCGGCGACGTGAACCGCGACGGCACCGTCAACTTCAGCGACATCAACGCCGTCCTCTCCAACTTCGGCAACACCCCGAACTGATCGGGCGCCGAACGATCACACGGATCTGAAACCGCGGCCCCGACCTTCCGTCGGGGCCGCGTTGTTTTTTGATCGGTGTGCGCCGGCGCGTTCCGCTCAGGACACGCCGTACTCGGCCCAGCTCGAGGGCGTCTCGCCAACGCGCACGCGTTCGAGCCGGACGCCCGGGGGGAAGGCGTAGCGCACGCTGTCCTTCGGGTCGGTCATCTCCTCGCGGCGCGACAGGATGCCCGAGAGGTGGTCGAAAATCAGTTTCGCCATCGCCTCGGTGGTTGGGTCCTGGTTCTCGAACGCGACGAGGCGCTCACCGGCGAGCGCGCGGAGCTGTGCGGCCCGCGGGTCGGCGCTGTTGATCGCCATCGCGTGGTCGAAGCGGTCGATGAACCCATGCACCGCGAGTTTGATCGCCTTGAAATCACACACCATGTCGCGCTCGTCGAGCGACTCGCTCGACAGAACGACCTCGACCACGCGCGTGTGCCCGTGGGGATAGCGGCACGCGCCGGGGTGCTTCGAGAGCAGGTGCCCGCTCTCGACGGTGAACGATTTGCAGACGCGATAGACCACTTCGAACAACGCTCCGCGTGGGGTGGGCGACGGGCTCGACCCGGGCTCTGGTCAGGTTCCGCGGCGGTTCCCGAAGAGCTCGATGTGGAGCCGCTGACAATAGCGCCAGCCCCGCTCCACGCACGCCGACGCCACCCAGGCGCTCCGCTGGCCGATCTCCTCCCGGGTCCGCCCCTCGGGCATCAGCAGCACGTCGGACGCCTCCCAGCCCTCCAGACGGGCCAGCAGGGCCTCGATCTCCGCGAGGTCGCCCGGGCCGGTCACGACGAACTTGAGTTGCAGGTCCCGTCCCGACTCGCGCTGACGTCCCAGAAGCGAACGGAGCACGGGCAGGTTCTCGCGCCGGGACTCGTGCATCGCGTGCTCGCGCGGGAACGCGACCGGGTCGGGCGCCGAGTTCGACAGTTTCGGGCTGACGCTGAGCAGGTCGCAGGGCGCCCCGGGGGCGGGGTCAAGGGTCCCCGCGGTCTCGACGGTCACATGCATCCCCTGCGCGCGCAGGCCCTCGCACAGCTCGACGACACGGGGGAAAAGCAGTGGCTCGCCCCCGGTGACGACGGCGTGGCGCACACCGGTGCGACGCGCCTCGTCGAGCAGGTCGGCCATCGCGCGGGTCTGTTTCTCGGGCGCCCAACTCGCGTAGGGCGTGTCGCACCACGCGCAGCGCAGGTTGCAGCCGGAGAGGCGCACGAACCACGAGGGCACGCCGGTCAGTTTCCCCTCGCCCTGCACGCTGACGAAGGTCTCGGCGATGGGCAGCGCGTCGGAGGGTGGCGGCGGCGGTTCCGATGGGTCCCTCGCGTCGCGCGCCTGAGGGAGTGGGACGGTCACGCGTCGGCCCCGTCCCACACGCGCTTGCCGGCGGCTCGGACCTTGATCGCCGCGCGCACATCGAAGCGGTACTTCGTCGGGTCGGGCACACCGGCGTCCTCGAACCCCTTGCGCCGCAGCGTGCACGCGTCGCAGCGCGCGCAGGCGAGGCCCTGCTCGTCGGGGTCGTAGCACGAGTGCGTGAGCGACAGGTCGACGCCCAGCGCGGCGGCGCGCTTCACGATCGCGCCCTTCGACAGCCCGGCCAGGGGCGTCTCGATGCTGATGGGCCTGCCCTCCACGCCGGCGCGCGTGCCCAGGGCCGCGGCACGCTGGAACGCGCCGATGAACTCCGGCCTGCAGTCGGGGTACCCGCTGTAGTCCACCTCGTTGACGCCGATGTACACATGCCCGGCGTCGACGGTCTCCGCGAACCCCATCGCGAGCGCCAGGAACAGCATGTTGCGCGCCGGGACATAGGTCACCGGGATGTCCGCGCCCATGCGCGCCTCGTCGCGGTCCTTCGGGACCGCGATGTCGCCCGTGAGCGCCGAGCCGCCCACGGCACGCAGGTCCAGACGCACCACCGTGTGCGACGACGCCTCCAGGTGCTTCGCGAGGGCGGCGGCGGCCTCCAACTCTCGACGGTGACGCTGCCCGTAGTCGATGCTCAGCGCGCACACCGTCTTCGCGTGCTCGCGCGCGGCGACGCCCAGCGCCACGGCGCTGTCCAGCCCGCCCGACAAGAGCACGACCGCTTTCCCGCTCATGCCCACCATCTTAGTCGCAGCGCCGTGCCCGACCCACGCCTTCGGGGGCCCCCGGACCCGTCGCTGCCCGTCTTTCACCGGGAAATCCGCCGGTTTTCCGCGCCCCGACAGGGTTCTCGGCCCTTGGGAGCGTCCGTCGGGGGGTCGTCGCGGGGGTGGCTGTCAGCCCAGGCGTTCGCGCACGCTCTGGATCGCCTCGCCGATGGCCCGGTCGAGGTCGTCGTTGAGAATGAACCGGTCGTAGACGGCGCACCGGCGCGCCTCGGCCATCTCGTCGCGCGCCCGCGCGAAGCGTTTCTGGATCACCTCTTCGCTGTCGCGCTGGCGCGAGCGCAGGCGCTCGAGCAGCGCGTCCTCGCTGGGGGGCAGGACGAACAGCCCGAACGCGTCGGGGATCTGCGACTTGACCTGCTTGGCGCCCTGCACATCGATCTCGAGGATGACCAGTCGACCCTCGCGCATCGCGTCGTCGACCGGGGCGCGCAGCGTGCCGTAGCGCTTGCCATAGACGCCGGCGTGCTCGAGGAACTCGGCGCGATCGATGCGCGCGAGGAACTCGTTCTCGTCGACGAAGCGGTAGTCCACGCCCTCGGTCTCGCGCGGGCCGGGCGGGCGCGTGGTGAGCGAGACCGAGAGCAGCGAGCCGGCGAAGGCGTCGTGGACGGCACGCGCGATCGTGGTCTTCCCGGCCCCGGAGGGCCCGGAGACGATGACGAGGAGTCCCTGCTTCGATTCGTGCGCCGGCGTGGGGGGCATGGGGGCAAGGGTATCGCCCCCGAACGCGTCACGCGTTGGCCGGGCGGGCGTCGTCGTCGTTTTCGTTCGATGCCAGGAGCGTCAGCGCCAGGGCGAGGCGCTCGGCCGCGGCGCTGCGCTGCTTGGGCACGCTGATGGTCTGGGCGTCGTCGTGCTCGTCGAGGGCCACGCGGAAGCGCCGGGGCTCCTCGGTCTTCACCACCGTGACGCCCCCGATGGGCGCCTCGGCGACGACGCGGATGGACGAGGGCTTGTCCATCGCCAGGCGCAGCATTTCGTTGCCCGAGGCCTGCGCGTCCAGCACCAGCAGGCGCGAGTCGGTCAGGATCAGGAACCGTCGCCGGGGGTTCATCATCGCCGCCACCAGCAGCGGGCCCACGAGCGGCGCCATGCTGAGCCCCAGTTGCAGCGTCATGGTCGCCCCGCTCGAAGCACGCTCCACCACCCCCCAGCCCACGACGGTCTCCTCCGGCAGCAACTTGGCGCGCAGCAGCCCACGCAACTGGAAGGGCCCGAAGACGCAATTGGCGAACCGGCGCGGCATCGTGTCATTCTTCGGCGTTCAACCCGCCGCGGATCGGACCACGCCGGGTTCGTCCCTCAAATGGCGCGCCGGGCGGACGCCGCCTCCGGGAGCGGAGAAACCTGCCAAACACCGGACAACGCACGCGCCTCCCGAGGGGCCTCGCGGGCGGAAGGCCGGTCCGCGCCGTGCGCGCAACGCGAACGCGGCGGGCGACCCATGAGCCGCCCGCCGCGTGTGTTCTGTCAGAGCAAATCGATCCTCACGCGTTTCAGTCGAGACTGTTGTACAGGTTGATCGCCTGTACCAGCCGGGCGACATCCTGCGAGCAGGTCGTCTCGTCGCCGTTGAGGTCGACGGGGTTGTTCATCCACTCGGCCACATCCTGGGTGCACAGGTCGTCGTCGGCGTTGAGGTCGAATCCGAGCAGGAGTTCGGTTTTGCAATTGTTTTCACGCACCAGCGAGATGGTGAACGACTCCTGGCGGGGTGAGCCGGTCACATCCTGCAGGGTCAGGCCGCCGCGCTTCTGAAGCGCAGTGATGCTCGACTGATAGTCGTTCGTTGGGCTCTGGGCGTAGCGGATCTCGTAGGCGCCCGTCGAGCTGTAGGTCCCCGTGGTGCGGCTGATCTTGAGATAGCCGCGCCCCTGGACGGTCTGGAAGTTGAAACTGAACTTGTTCGTGATCTCCTGCATGTCCCCGGGACTCAGAACATTCTCAGCGTTCGACCAGATCGACACGGGCCAGCCGTTGTCACTGGTGCCGGGGAAGGTCTGCTCCACACCACCGTAAAACTGCAGTACGACATCGGGGGTCTGAGGCTCGCATACCCAGAGTTCGGGGTCGGCGATGGTGCCGGCAGGCCCCGATCCCGGACCCCACTCGAAGGTGACGATGGGGTTGCCCAGCACGCCCTTGGATTCCGCGGTGTAGATCTCAAAGGGCGCGAGACCGGCGACACCGCCGCCGACGCTTGCGCGGGGGATGTTGTAGACGGGGTCATCGAGAACCAGCGAGGTCCCGAGTTTGATCTTCGCCTCCGGGTGCCAGACGCCGCCGTCATCTTCCGCGTTGAGGATCATGCGACCGACGAGCCCTGACTGAGGCAACTCAAAGCGTGAGAAGTTCTCAGGATCGATCTGCGGATCCGGCGTCGGGGACGCGAAGTCCTTGCCGACTCTCACGATGATGTCCTCCGGCGACTGACCCCAGAGGCTCCTCGGTGCGAATGATCGCAGGGACAGTCGAGGACCCCAGGTTGCGGTGAATCACGAGACCGTCGTTCGAACCCCCCAACCCGATCTGCTTGGCGTCGATCAGGCCGATGAAGTCGCCCGTTGTGCTGTTGTCTCCGGTCGTGCGAAGCGAGCGGAGCACACCCTTCCCAGGCCCCAACTCTCCGGGTTCGACGGAAGCGTGGATCTCGCCAGCCGTAATTTCGTCGATGAATGAGTAGCTCCGAATCACGACTGGACTCGTGGGCGTACCTAGGGATTCACCTACTTCGATGACATTGATGCCCCCACTAGGAGCATCGATGGCACCGAAGACACTGCCCACACACTCCAGTCGCTTGAGCTGCGAGCTCGTTGAGAAGAGTGACTCGTCGTTGGTGCTCAAAATGACATCGCCCAAAACATACCCGTCGACGGCGAGTCCAGCAAGTCCCGCGCCGATCTTGTCGTCACCGATTCCAGTGACATTTGGGGTTGCGTTGACTCCCAACTCGCCCAAGTCACCCGAGATGCTGCCGCCGACATAAAGCTCTTCGAGCTGCGCGCCCCGACGGACTGATCGGATATGGTTGAATCGGTATATGCCAGCCGAGAAGTTATCGATCTCGCCAAGCGACAGGATCGCGATACCAGCGGCGCTGTTCTCGCCTTTGTCGATGCGGATTTCCTCGATGTTCACCCCGGGTGTCGTGGCAAGGATCTTGATGACGACAAAGTTCTGTGCGCCGTGAGGCGGGGCGGTCTCAAGAATGATAGTCCAGAACCCTGTAACCAAATCCTGACAGAACGCCGCCGCCTCCACCCCGTCGTACTCGACATAGATCGTGGGGTTGTTGCAGTCGTTCGCCCAGTAGAGGTGAGAGGGATTGTTTGGATCGACGCAAGGCACGCTGGTGCCGGTGCACGGCGTAATGGGGTCTGCGATCGCATTTGGGGTCCCTGCTGCCGCCAAAATGAATGCTGCCAGCCAGAGCATTACTCGATTCATCATCATCTGCTCCTTCGGAAAAGAACAACCACGGCGATTCCACCTATCCCCAGAACACCCGGAGAAGGGACCGCCATTGCGAAGCGTGCGGTCACATAACGTCCACTCGCGAGTGCGGAATCCACATGAAACAACTCGATCCGGTCTCGGTACAGCTGGTCCCCCGGCGTCAACTCCGTCGGGCTACGTCCCGTCGACAGCACCAGACGGCTCGTGTTGAAGGGTGAACCGCGGTCCTCCGTCCATTCCCTCGCGCCCCCCGACGCGTCCAACAAACCCCAGGGCGTCTGTACATCCCCGTAACTTCCGACATCCCATGGACGAAACTGCTCCGAGGGCCACTCGACGGCGTTGCCGGCGCTGGTCTCTCCGCCCATCGCAGGATCGCCCGGCATCAACTGCTCGTCGCTCGCGTCTGGGAAGAGCCAGTAGCCGCCCTCGCCCGGACCGTTTCGGTTGGGATCCCAGTGGGCGGCCTTCACCCACTCGTCGCGAGAGGGGATCCACACCCGCGCGCCGGGCGTGCGCGTGCCCGTGACGGTGTCGTCGTAAGCGCCTACGGCGAAGGTGTCGTGGCTGGCGTTGGCGAGGTCGGGGGCACCGTGATGGAGCCAGTTGGCCATGCGCGCAAAGTAGCGGAAGCTCGCGTACGCCGGGCGGCTCTCCCATCCGGAGGGGATCGCGTAGGCTGGCGAACCAGCGGCGTCGTTACCGAGCCATCCCAATGAGTTCCCAGCGAGATTAATCGCCTCGTTCTGTGGCACGAAATGGCGATAGACATCCACGAACCGTGCGTACTGCGCCACGGTCGTCTCGGTCGTGGCGATGCGGTATTCGTAGTCCACTCGACCCACGGAGGCGGTCTGGTTGATGTTGAAATAGGTGTAAGCGGGGTTGCCAGCGTCGCCGATGGTGCTGAAGGTGATTCCGTGCTCCTGCGTGAACCGCAGGTGCTGGTTGTTGTGCACGCCCTGCGCAAGCGCGACGCTGCTCAGCGAGAGGCCCGCGATCAGGAGGGCACACACGACGGGTTTGGACTGGCACACTGACATTGCGCTCGGACTCCTCTCAGAAGTCTCGGTCCCGTTCGCTCGCTCGTGGCCTTCGTCCCCGGTTGCCCCCATGGCCCCCGAGAGACAACCCGCTCATCTTGACAGACGCAAGATACCAAGCCCTCGCGCCGCCGCAAGCCCCAAAGGACCGAGAATCACAAAAACTTCTCGGACCGGCCACACGCCGGTCGCTCCTTGTGCTCTTTCAAGGTAGCGGCGGGCCTTCCCGACGCAAGACAAAACCCCAGAGATTGCAGGGATTTCTGGCGTCGGGCCGGGGTCCGTGAACGCGGGCGGCGCGCCGGCGGCCCGGACGCCCCTTGCCGACGCGCCCCGCCGCCTCTACCCTCGGTGCCCGGCCCGCGCGATCCGCCCGTTTATCCGGATGAACGGGCGGATGGTCGCTCTCCCCGCCGTCACCGACCCACCCTCGGAGTCTCCCCATGTCGCGTCGTCTGTTCACCTCTGAGTCCGTCTCGATGGGGCACCCCGACAAGGTCGCCGACCAGATCTCCGACGCGATCCTCGACGCGATGCTCGCCGTCGACCCCCGGGCGCGCGTCGCGTGCGAGACGATGGTCTCCACCGGCATGGCGGTCATCGCGGGCGAGATCACCGTCGACGGGTGGGTCGATGTCGACACCGTGGTGCGCGACACGGTCCGCGAGATCGGCTACACCGACCCGGCGATGGCGTTCGACGCCGACTCGATGGCGGTCCTGCAGGCGATCAAGAAGCAGTCGGCCGACATCGCGATGGGCGTGGACAAAGACGGCGCCGGCGACCAGGGCATGATGTTCGGCTTCGCGTGCCGCGAGACGCCCCAGTTGATGCCCCTGCCCATCGAACTGGCCCACCAACTCGTCGCGCGCCAGGCGAAGGTCCGGCGCGAGGGGATCATCCCCGGCCTGCGCCCCGACGCGAAGAGCCAGGTCACCGTCGAGTACCCCTCGCACGACACCACGGCACACCCCGACAAGGTCAACACCGTCGTGCTCTCCACCCAGCACGACAAGCGCTGGAACGATAAGCAGGGCGCGCTCAAGAACGAGATCATCGAGCATGTCATCAAGCCCGTGCTGGGCGACTGGTTCCACCCCGGGATCATCATCCATGTGAACCCCACCGGTCGCTTCGAGATCGGCGGGCCCCACGGCGATGTCGGGCTGACCGGGCGCAAGATCATCGTCGACACCTACGGCGGGCGCGGTCGCCACGGCGGCGGCGCGTTCAGCGGCAAGGACCCGACGAAGGTCGACCGCTCCGCCGCCTACATGGCGCGATACATCGCCAAGAACATCGTCGCCGCCGACCTCGCCGATGTGTGCGAGGTGCAACTCTCCTACGCGATCGGCGTCGCGGAGCCCACCAGCGTGCTCGTCGATTGCATGGGCACCGGGAAGGCGAGCGACGACGCGATCGCCCGGGGCGTGCGCGAGGTCTTCGCGCTCACCCCCAGGGGCATCATCGAGTCGCTCAAACTGCGCGCCCCGATCTATTCCCCGACGGCGCGCCACGGGCACTTCGGGCGCGACCCCGGCGCCCGCCCCGGCGGCGCCCCGACCTTCACCTGGGAGAAGACCGACAAGGTCGACGCGCTGCGCGCCGCGGTCCGCTGAACGCTCCGGACGAACACCTCGCCTTTCCTCGCGCCCCTCTTTCGGCGTCCGTGAGGATGCGATCCCGCGCGCACCCGGCTACCCTCGCGTCTGGCCCGGTCGCGGACCGGCGTTGTTGCATTCCTTCTGACAGTCAGGGAGACGGCCGTGACCAGTTCCACGCTTTCGCTCGCTTCGTGCACCTTGATCGCCCTCGCCGGCGCGGCGTCCGGCGCCGAGTTCCACACCTCGCTCGCCCTCGACGCCGCGGAGGTCATGCGACAGGACGCCGCCGCCGCCGCGCAGACGGACGCCGACGCCCTCGTCGTCCCTGCGCAGCCCACGTCCTGGTCCGAGGGCTGGGCTGGCTCCGTGGAGCTGGGTCTCAACGGCACCACGGGCAACAGCGAGCGCGTCTCGTTCCGCGGCGGGGTCAGCGGGCGACGCCAGACCGACGACTACGACACGCGCCTGGGCTTCTTCTTCCTGTACTCGCGCGACGACGGGGACACCTCCGACAACCGCGTCGCGCTCGACGCGCGCAACGACTGGCTCTTCGACGATTCCCCCTGGCGCTTCTTCGCCACGCTGCGCTCCGAGTACGACCAGTTCCAGGACTGGAACACGCGCACCGCCTTCTTCATCGGCCCCGGCTACGAGTTCATCAAGAACGACAAGACGCTCCTCGTCGGGCGAGTCG
The DNA here is from genome assembly GCF_034931345.1 of Pseudanabaena sp. CCNP1317. Lineage (NCBI taxonomy): Bacteria > Bacillati > Cyanobacteriota > Cyanophyceae > Pseudanabaenales > Pseudanabaenaceae > Pseudanabaena > Pseudanabaena sp. CCNP1317. The sequence continues at coordinate 44,474 of NZ_JAYGIF010000015.1, forward strand.
GTATCGGCGGCAACTACCGCACCGGCGGCAACGACGACGGGTTCACCCCCGAAGCCCTCATCGGCGCCGACTTCGAGCAGAAGATCACCGAGCGTCAGAAGATCTTCCTCACCGGCGAGATCTACCCCAACCTCGACGACGGCGGCGAGTTCCGTGGCCTCGCGCGGGGCGGCTGGGAGATCCTCGTCGACCCCGATGTCAACATGACGCTCAAGATCGGCTTCGAGAACCGCTACGACTCCGATCCCGGCGGCGACGCCAAGAAGAACGACTTCGATTACTACCTCGCCCTCGTGTGGGCGTTCTGAACCGGCGCGCATTCATTGATTCCGACGCGCCGGGGCCGACGCCGCGGCGCGTTCTTTGCAGCGACCACGACCGTGACCGCACGATCGACGAGGATTGACGCGATGATCGCGACCGCACCGACCGCCCAGAACCCAGACCAGATCGCGCAGGCCGCTCAGGCGGCGGCGGAGAAGGCCGCCGTCGCGTCGCTCTCCCCGCCCCCGCCCCCGGCCCCCGAGAACAAGCCCCTCATCGACATCTCCAACCTCGACTACAACACGATCGTGCACGCGGCCGAGCAGTACGGCATCCCGACCGTCAAGGCGCTGCTGATCTTCCTGGCGGCGATCATCATCTCCTCGTGGGCCAGCCGCACCATCCGCAAGGCGCTGCTGCGCACGAAGTTCGACATCACGCTGTCGAAGTTCCTCGCGAACGCGGCCAGGTGGGGCATCCTCATCTTCGCGCTGCTGGCGATCCTCAGCGTGTTCGGCATCCAGACCGCGAGTTTCGCGGTGGTGATCGGCGCGATGGGCCTGGCGATCGGCCTGGCTTTCCAGGGCACGCTGTCCAACTTCGCGTCGGGCATCATGCTGCTCGTCTTCCGGCCCTTCAAGGTGGGCGACGTCGTGAACGCCGCCGGCGTGTTCGGCAAGGTCGACGAGATCGAACTGTTCTTCACGACCATCGACACGCTCGACAACCGTCGCCTCATCGTGCCGAACACGAAACTTTTCGGCGACACGATCGAGAACTTCACCTACCACACCAAGCGCCGCGCCGACATCAACGTGGGCGTCGCGTACGGCGCCGACATCGACGAGACCCGGCGCGCACTCGAGCGCGCCGTGCAGCGCGTCGAGAAGCGCTTGAAGGACGACGACCACATGGTCTGGCTCGATTCCTTCGGCGATTCAGCGATCAACTGGCAGGTGCGCGTGTGGGTGCCGACCGCGGACTGGGCGCCGGCGCGCCAGGAAGTGATCCAGCGCATCAAAGAGTCGCTGGACGACGCGAAGATCACCATCCCGTTCCCGCAGCGCGATGTGTACCTGTTCCGTCCCGGCAAGGGCGGGTGAACCAGATTTGTGTCTTCTTGGGGTTAAGTGACACACTCGCCCACCGTGCCCCTCGGTGATTCTCTCGAGTAAATGTGCCGATGAGCAACAAATAACGGCATCAGAAAAACGGCAACTTAATTCTTCGGAGGTGACCACCGAATCAAGTAGCGTCGATCATCATCGTAGGATCGGCCCCGTGCAGAAGGGGGGAAATCTGCTACAGAGAACTCATCTAGATAGTCAAATACTACAAAGGCACCTTCATGATCCGGGTAATACCACCCGATCTCGCCAGTCGTTGTAAGGCCAGGCGCAGTTGTTCGAAGGTCCCGAGATGTGATCAATGGTGGTTGACCAAGGAGGGCTTCAACTTCAGCCTCGCTCATGCCAAGCCGAACTGATTCCCATGCACGATGAGAGTGCCACTGATAGGTGGGAAAGGAAGAATTGGTCGTTACTGTCGCCGGCTGCCGCATAGCGTCAATTGATTCAACAAGAGAACGGACTGTCGCTTCTAGCGACCTAACCTGATTCTCAAGGTCTCGGATCCTCTCGTTCGTCAAGTTGTCGACAGGCGTAGCGGTCTCAGGCTGACAAGCGGCAAGGGGCACCAGGGCCACGATCATTAAGCCCAATCGCATCATCGCAGGTGGCTCCTCATAAGGAATCGATTCTACCGGTTGACCCGCCACTGCGGGATGCCAAGATTCTTCATGGCGGACCGAACGATTCCCTCTCTCGCGACCGACCCCTCCACCCTGGCCCAGAGCAAGATCCTCGCCGAGGGGCTGACCTTCGACGATGTCCTGCTCATCCCCCGCCGCTCCAGCGTGCTCCCGGGCGAGGCCGACACCTCCACCCGGCTCACCCGCGGCATCCGGCTCAACATCCCCATCCTCTCGGCCCCGATGGACACCGTCACCGAGGCCCGCCTCGCCATCGCCCTCGCCCAGGAGGGCGGCATGGGCATCATCCACAAGAACCTCTCCCCCGAGACCCAGGCCCGCGAGGTCGCCAAGGTCAAGCGAACCGCCAACGGCGTCATCACCGACCCGCTCACCCTCGGGCCCGACGACACCGTGGGCGACGCGCGCCGGCTCATGGCCCGCTACGGCGTCTCCGGCTTCCCCGTCACCGCCGACGGCTCGCTCGGGGCGCGCACCAAGGGCAAACTGCTCGGCATCCTCACGCGGCGCGACCTCAAGTTCATCGAGAACGAGGGCACGCCGGTCAAAGAGGTGATGACCAAGGACAACCTCGTGACAGCGCCCTCGAGCGCGACCCTCGCCGAGGCGTACCAGATTCTCAACCGGGGCAAGGTCGAGAAACTGCCGCTGGTCGACAAGGACTTCAACCTCGCCGGGCTGATCACGATGCGCGACATCGAGCGCCAGGAGCAGTTCCCGCGCGCGTGCCTCGATGAGCGGGGGCGCCTGCGCTGCGGCGCCGCGGTGGGCGTCAAGCAGTTCGAGCGCGTCGAGGCGCTGCTCGAAGCGGGCGTCGATGTGATCGTCGTCGACACGGCGCACGGGCACAGCGAGAATGTGCTGCTGACCGTCGCCGAGATCAAGAAGAAGCACGACATCCAGGTGATCGCCGGCAATATCGCGACGGCGGAGGCGGCGCAGGCGCTGATCGACGCGGGCGCGGACGCGGTGAAGGTGGGCATCGGGCCGGGCTCGATCTGTACGACGCGCATCGTGACGGGCGTCGGCGTGCCGCAGGTCACGGCGATCTTCAACGCGGTGAGCGTCGCGGAGAAGCGGGGCGTGCCGGTGATCGCCGACGGCGGGGTGCGCTCGTCGGGCGACATCGCCAAGGCGCTCGCCTGCGGCGCCAGCGCGGTGATGATGGGCTCGCTCTTCGCCGGGCTCGACGAGTCACCGGGCGAGGTCGTGATCACGCACGGTCGTCGCTACAAGACCTATCGCGGCATGGGCAGCGAGGGCGCGATGTTCGCCGGCTCGGCCGATCGCTACGGCCAGGCGGAGAAACTCGCGCAGGCGGAGGCCGACAAGAACGGGCGCACCGGGCAGCCCAAGTTCGTGCCCGAGGGCGTCGAGGGCATGGTGCCGTACCGCGGGTCGCTGGCGGAGTTCGTGTATCAGATGGTGGGGGGCGTGCGGAGTTCGATGGGGTATCTCGGATGCCGCACGATCGACGAGTACCGCGAGCACGCGCGCTTCGTGCGCACGACGAGCGCGGGCATGGTGGAGAGCCACCCGCACGACATCACGATCACGAAGGAATCGCCGAATTACTCGGCGCAAAAGATGCGGTGAAGAAGGCACGGGGCACGAGGCACAGGGCATAAGGGGAGACGATCTACCGGTTCTCTTCTCTGCGACCTCTGCGTTCTCTGCGGTGAATACATCGCCGCGGCATCACACTCGCTGCGCTCGTGTGATGGCGCCGGAGCAGGTCACACATTGAACAGGAAGTGGCACACATCCTTGTCGCGCATGACATAGGACTTGCCCTCGATCCGCATGCGCCCCTTCTCGCGGATCGCCTTCTCGTTCTTGAACTCCACCAGGTCGTCCACCGAATAGATCTCGGCGCGGATGAAGCCCTTCTGGAAGTCGGTGTGGATCACGCCCGCCGCCTCGGGCGCGGTCGCGCCCTGCTTGATCGTCCAGGCGCGGATCTCCTTCGGGCCCGCGGTGTAGAACGACTGCAGACCCAGCAGGTGGTACGCGGCACGCGTCACCGAGTGCAGCGCCGGCTCCTCGAGCCCGATCGACTGCAGCATCTCCATCTTGTCCGCTTCGTCCAGTTCCGCGAGTTCGCTCTCGATCTTCGCGCAGACGGGCACCGCCTCCATGCCCTCGCTCTCGGCGCGCTCGCGCACCTGCTTCGAGAGCGGGCCCTCGCCGTGGAGGTCGTCCTCGCTCACATTCATCACATAGAGCACGCGCTTGGCGCTGAGCATGCCAAGCGCGCGGGCCGACGCGAGCCCCTCGGGGTCGTTCGCCAGCGCCTGCAGGGCCGAGGTCCCACGCTCCAGCGGCTCGAGGAGTTTCTTCAGCGTCTCGTGTCGCGCCATCGCCTCCGGGTCGCGGCTGCGCGCCGCCCGCTCAGCCTTGGGCAGCGCGCTCTCGATGGTCTCGAGGTCCGCCAGGATCAGTTCGGTCTCGATCGTCTCGATGTCCCGGATCGGGTCCACCGTGCCGTCGACATGGGTGATGTCGTCGCCCCCCGTCGCTTTTTCGAAGCAACGGACGACATGGAGCACGGCGTCGACCTCGCGGATGTGGGAGAGGAACTTGTTGCCCAGCCCCTCGCCCTTGCTGGCGCCGCGGACGATCCCGGCGATGTCGACGATGCGCATCGACGCCGGGATGATCTTCTCGCTCTGGATGTGCTCGCGGATGACCTTGAGCCGGGGGTCGGGCACGGCCACGACGCCGATGTTGGGCTCGATGGTGGCGAAGGGATAGTTGGCCGCCAACGCCCCGGCAGAGGTGAGGGCGTTGAAGAGGGTGCTCTTGCCGACATTGGGCAATCCGACGATTCCGGCTTCCATGGGGGTGAGGGTAGGCGGGGTGATCGAGGAGACTCGCACAGAGCAGTGCGCGCGGTGATCGCCGCGCCATCACACTCGCTGCGCTCGTGTGATGGCGCCGGGGGAATGGGTATGGGAGTCGCTGGCGGGTTCTCGTGGCACGGGCTGCGCCCGTACCACGCCACCCCCATCTCATCCCGTCTCCCCCTCCGCGACCTCCGCGGCCCTCCGCGGTGAAATCGCTTCTTCTCATACTAACAAAACACAAACTATTGCAACCGCCCGGCTTAAGTCTGCGGAAGGGTTGGTTAAATGGAGCCGATGGATTTAAAGTAACGCTATGGACGACCTGGATCTGGACATCGCGGGTGGGGGGGAAGGGCGCGTGGAGCGTCGGGGGCATCCGCGTGCCGGGGCTCTCTCCCCTCTGACCACAGGCGGTTATCGCACCTTTGAGCCGGTCGGGCTGCCGCCGGTGGGACTGGATCTCGGGCGTCTGGAGCCGGCGCTGTCGGCGGCCAATCTGGCGGTGGGGCGCCTCGACGGGCTGTCGCGGTTCGTGCCCTCGGTGGACTTGTTCGTCGCGATGTTCATCCGGAAGGAGGCGGTGCTGTCGAGCCGCATCGAGGGGACGCAGGCGACGCTGGACGATGTGCTGCGCTTCGAGGCGGGCGCGTTGGTGCGGGCCGACGACCTCTCGCGCGACGACGAGGCGCTGCTGGCGGATGTGGGCGAGGTGTTCTCGTACATCCGCGCGATGCGTGAGTGTCTGCGGCGAGTGCGCAGCGGCGAGCGCGTCTCGATGGGGATGATCACCGACGCGCACGCCACGCTGATGGGTGCGGGGGGCGGCGTAGGTAGCGGATGCGTGCGCGAGACGCAGAACTGGATCTCGGCGCAGGGCGGGTCGCCCTCGCGCTCGGGGGTGGGTGACGCGATCTTCGTGCCGCCCTCGCCCGAAACGCTGGGCGCGCACCTGGACGACCTGTTCCAGTTCATCCGCGTGGATTCGACGGGGACTGGCGGGCTGCCCACGCTGGTGCGCGCCGGCGTGGCGCACGCGCAGTTCGAGACGATCCACCCGTTCCTCGACGGCAACGGGCGACTCGGTCGCCTGCTCGTCACGCTGATGCTGGTGCGCGAGGGCGCGCTGCGTGAGCCCCTGCTGTACCTCTCGGCGTTCCTGACGGCGCACAAGCCGGACTACTACGCGAAACTCACCGCGATCCGCGAGCGCGGCGACTGGGAAGGGTGGCTCGCCTTCTTCCTGCGCGGCGTGCGCGAGGTCGCGACCGACGCGTGCGCCGCCGCCGAGAAGATCCCGAGTCTGCTCGACGAGCACCGCGCGCTGGTCGAACGCGAACTGCCCGGCAAGCCAACGGCGGCCCGCTTCGTCGATGCGCTCGCGCGCAGCCCGGTCGTCACCGTGAAGAAGATCGCGGAAGTGATGGATGTCACGATCCCCACCGCGAACACGCTCGCGTCGGACTTCGAGCGGATCGGTCTGCTGGAAGAGGTGACCGGTCGTCAGCGCGACAGGGTGTTCCGGTACGCGCGGTACCTGAGCGTGCTGGGCGAGTAGGGGGGCGTGGTCACCACGCGAGCGCCTGCGCGAGGAAGGAGAGCCCGGCGACCCAGAGGGCCAGCGTCCACAGGATGACCGCGCGTTCCCATGCGCCGCGGGCGAAGGCCGGCCCGCTGGCGAGCCCGGCGAGTGCGATGCCGGCGCTGACGACCCAGCCCCACCAGCCCCAGGACGCGCCCATCGCGCTGAGGAGGACGGCGGCGACGATCCAGACCCAGGCAAGGCGCGTCGCGCCCCTGCGTCCGAGGTTGGTCGCGGTGGTGCGCACGCCGGTGAGGGCGTCGGTGGGCTGATCGCGAAGCAGGCACATAAGCAGCGTGAGCCCGAGGAGTGTTGCGCCCAGGAGCGTCGCGCCGATCGCGACGGTTCGGGCGGGCGAGTCGTCGCGATCGACGCCGGGCCCGAAGACGCTGAGCAGGAGCATGGGGACGATGAGCACGCCCAGGGGCGCGAGGAGTTCGACCATCACGAGTTTGCGCCGTGTGTCGCGCGTCGCCTGCCAGAGCCCGAGCGCGAGCACGACCGCCGACGCGAGCCCGAGCGCAGGGGCCGCGATGATCAGCGCGACGCCCGAGACGAGCGTCAGCAGCGCGAGGACCGGCAGGGCGACCGGGTTGGCGTGCTCGCGCTCGCCTAGGGGGAAGCGCCAGAGCGCGAGGGTGCGCCGGCCGGTGCGTTGCTCGTCGGCGCGATCGGCGCAGAGCATGAGCAGCAGGACGCCCAGCGCGTGGGTGGCGACGAAAAGGGCCGAGGCGGCGCCCGGGGCGTCATCGATCAGGGCGTGCGACCAGAGCAGCGCGTAGGGCACGCTCGCGAACAACGCGTAGAGGCGGAGTCGCTCGAAGGTCTCGATCATCGCCCGATGCTAACAGCGTGCGTCGGGGGCGGCGCGATCACCGGCCCGGGCGCCGCCCGTGGTGGGGCGCCCCGGTGTGACGCACGCGGACCTCGGGGGAGCGGGGCTTGGCGTGGGGGTGGCCGTCGTCGTCGGGCTCACCGGAGGGATCCGATGGGGTCTCGGGGGAGTCGCCGCGATCGGCGTTCGCGGCGCGGAGCCATTCGACGGTTTCTGCGAGCCCCTCGTCGAGCGAGGTCGCGGCGTGGAAGCCCAGGGCGCTGGCGGCGAGGGAGACATCGGCGCGCGAGACGCGCGGGTCACCGGCTCGTCCGGGGGCGCGCATGGGATCGACGCCCGGCTTGCCGCAGGCTTTGGCGCAGGCGGCGAGGAGTTGGTTGACCGTGGTCGTGCCGCTCGTGCCGACATTGATCGCCACGCCCCCGAAGGGCTCGGGTCGGGAGCCGGCGAGGAGGAACGCGCGAACGACATCGCGCACGAAGACGAAGTCGCGTGTCTGCTCGCCGTCGCCGTAGACGACCGGCGTCTCGGCGCGTTCGAGGGCGTGGAGGAACGCGCTGACGACCGCGCCCTCGTCGCCGGCGCGCAGGCGCTGGCGCGGGCCATAGACATTGAACAGGCGCAGACTGAGCGTGTCGATGTCGGCGTAGGCGGCGGGCCAGGCGCGCACGACGGCTTCGCCGGCGGCCTTGCTCGCGCCGTAGGGCGAGGCGGGTTCGATCGGCGCGTCCTCGCGCGAGGGCGTCCTGGGCGTCAGCCCGTACACCGCGGCGGTGCTCGCGAAGATGATCCGGCGCGCCTTGGCGATGCGCGCCGCCTGGATGCTCTCGATAGTCCCTCTCGAGTTGACCGCGAAGCAGCGCTCCGGGTCCGAGAGGGACTCGGGCGCCGACGACATCGCGGCGAGGTGATAGACGATCGTGGCGCGCTCCATCGCGTCGTCGAGGGCGTCGCGATCGAGGATGCTGCCGTGGATGAAGCGGAGCCGGTCGGGCGCGTCGTCGAGTCGCGCGAAGAGCCGGTCCGCGTCGCCGGTCAAGAGATCGTCGACGACGGTGACCGTCGCGCCGACATCGAGAAGCGCGTCGACCAGGTGCGAGCCGATGAACCCGGCGCCCCCGGTGACCACGACACGCGCCCCACCGAAGGCGGACTCGAAGCGCTGACCCGGGCTATCCGCCGAGGGGGACATGAAGTGAAGGATTGTACAGACCTTTCCGGTCCGGGGAATCGGTCTGGGTCTCGGGCTCAGGAGATCACCGGGCCTCGCTCGGAGCGTGGACCACCGGCGGCGAGCGTGGCGCACGCGATCTCTACGGGCAGGGCCATCGGGGCCGGCCACGTCATCGTGAGAGCCGACTCTGCCCGGAGCCGATCAGTCGCAGGACTGCCCGAACGCCGAGAGCACGACGTTGAGGTCGGCGAAGTTCACGAGGCAGTCGCCGTTGGTGTCGCCCGGGATGGGGTCGGCCGACTGCCCGAAGTTGGTGAGCACGGTGTTGAGGTCGGCGAAGTTCACGACGCCGTCGCCGGTCACGTCGCCCGGGCAGGGCCGGTTGAACCCGCGCACCACGATCACGCGGTTCCCGCCGCCGAAGGTCGAGAAGAGGAAGTCGTTGGTCGCCGGATCGATCGCGGCGCCCTCGGCCCCGCTCAGCCCGGAAAGGAATGTGCGGCGTGACGCGACAATCGGATCGGCGTTCGCGTCGATATCGAACGCGCTGACGCGACCCGCGCTGAACTCGCTGACGAGGAGCGTGTCGTTGGTGAACTCGGGCGAGCCGGCGCGGATGTAGACGAATCCCTCGGGGCCGGTCGCGGCAGACGGCACGCGCACCTGCCCGCTCGTGACGAGGAAGGTCCCGTCACCGGCGGGCTCGAGCTCGACGCCGCTCCACGCGCCGCCGTTGAAGGTCATGAGCCGGCACGCACCGGCGTTCGGGAAGCCCTGGGGGATGAAGTTCACTGCGCCGACGGACGACGGGACGCCGAAGTCGTTGAGGTTGATCAGTCGGTCTGGCGCAACGCTCCCGGGGAGGATCTGCCCGAGCCCATTCATCGAGTATCGCGTGAAGAAGAGCACGCCGTCGGGCCCGTACGCGAGCCCGCCGTCGATGTTGGGCGCAGTGGCGAAGAACTCGGCGTCGCCGTCGAAGCCCACGATCCTGCCGCAAGCGCGCACGAGGCGCACGCGATAGATCGCGGCGCCCGCCTGGTTGGCCGAGCCGCCGATGAGCAGGACGTTCGGGTCGTCGGCGCTGATCACCAGCCCGCCGTATGGCCCGGGAACACCCGGGATCGTGCCGAGGTCCACGGCGCTGTAGAACTGATCGAACGGCGCGTTGACAACCTGCGCGTTCGACATCGAGCAGCACGCGAGCGCGACGACAGGCAGGACGAAGCGGGTATTCATGACAAACCTCTCCTTAATGCGCGGCGTGCGCACGGGATCAATATACCGCGATGGCCCGGCGAATGGAAGCAGATTTCACGTTTGTGAGCCGGTGCGCCACGCTACTCGCAGCTCGTGCCGAAGGCGCTCAGAACCAGGTTGAGATCGCTGAAATTCACCAGCCCGTCGTTGTTCAGGTCGCCGGGGATTCCCTGGCCCGCGGCGCCGAAGGAACTGAGGACTGTGTTCAGGTCGGCAAAATTGACGATGTCGTCGCCGTTGGCGTCGCCCGGGCATGGGTCGGCGCTCGCGCCCACGATCTTGAGGACGAACGCGTTCGAGCCGCTCGCGTTGCCCCCGAGGATGTAGATCCCGCCCGATTCGTCCTGCGCGAAGGAGTAGAGGCGCGCAGGGGGCGCGGCGCCGTTGGGGTCGATGCGCAGGCGGGTGATGACTCCCCCATCGGGCGCGCGTACCGAGAAGAGTCGCCCGTTAATGAAATCGCCGAACACGTACCGCCCGTTGAGGCGCGACGCCGAGGCGCCTCGCGCGACAAACCCGCCCGTGACCGATAACCCCTCGACATGGTCGTACTCGGCGATGGGGTCGATCAGTCCGAGGCGCTGTGCGAGCGTCAGCCCGTCTTTGCCCGGCAGATCCGGCAGCACCGAGTTGGGGGGCCCTGAGAAGTTGATCGCCGGGTCGTACAGGAAACTTCCCTCCTTCAGGTTCCAGCCGTGATTGGCGCCGGCGACGACGCGATACACCGACTCGACGCTGCGCTGGCCCACGCTGCCCGCGAACAGGTCTCCTGTCGCGAGGTCGAACGACATACGGAACGGATTGCGGAAGCCATAGGCGTAGATCTCTTTCGCCTCGGTCCCGCCGGACTGCGCGAATGGGTTGTCCGAGGGGATCGCGTACTGCCCGTTCGCGCTCGGCGCGTTTACGGGGAGGCGATCGACGTCGATGCGAAGGATCGCGCCGAAGACGGTCGAGGTGTTTTGCCCGTTGGTCGAACTCGCGATGGTGTTTCCCCCGTCGCCCGACGCGATGTACAGCGTGCCATCGGGCCCGAACGCGAGGTCGTTGAGGTTGTGGTCCTGACGGGGCTGGCGTACGCGCATGAGCACGCGACGCGACGCGGGGTCGACGCTGTTGGGGTCGTCGGCTCGCACGCGCCACTCGGCGAGGACGTCCTGGTGGCTCTCGCCGGTGGGGTTTGTCGTGAAGTCGGGCGTCCCGGCGCCCGCGATCTCGGTGGTGACCGTGTAGAGTGCGCGGAAGCCGGCGCTGCCGGGATCGGCGAAGCCGGGGTGAAAGACGAAACCGGTCATGCCATAGTTGCCCGGTCGCGAGAGGTCCGCGAGCGGGTTGCCGCTGGTGGTGTCGAGCAGGGGCGTTTCGAGCAACGCGCCCTGCGCGTCGACGATGCGCACGACGCCGCCGAGCGTGGCGATTGCGAGCCGGCCCGACCCGTCGGGGAACTCGCGCAGCATCGTGGGCGCGAACTGCGTGGGACCTCCGGGAAACGCCGGACCCGACAGCCCCGACGCGACCTGCTCGAGTGTGATCGTGTAGCGCCCCTCGAGGATCTCGGGAAGGATGCGCTGCGCCGGAGCGGACGCGGTGATCGCGAGACAACCCAAGGCGGCGAGCGTGAACCGTCGTGTCGTTCGCATGGCGCGTCCTCCGCACCTTTCCTACCACGCGGAGCCCGGGGACACAAGACAAACTTGCGTCAAGTTGCTGTTCACCCGGAGCCGGTCACTCGCACTCGGTCCCGAACGCCCCGAGGACCGCGTTGAGGTCCGCGAACCCCACCACGCCGTCGGCGTTGATGTCCCCGGCGAGCGCGCCCGGGACTCCTGTCTGGCCGAAGGCGCTCAGGACCGCGTTGAGATCCGAGAAGCCGATCACCCCGTCGGAATCGGCGTCTGCGGCGCAGCGCAGCGCGGTCGCGACGAGCCGGGCCGGCCGCCCCGACTCGCGAGACGCCAGTCGCTTCACGCTCCCGGGGGGCGCGCTCGAGACCA